>CAYFUV010000054.1:0-3244 GCA_964346435.1 uncultured Candidatus Bathyarchaeia archaeon
AATGATAACATTTCTCCTACTGCTTTTGCGGTCAGCAGTCTTTCTGTCGCTTGTTTTGTATCGTTCATACTAAGAGCTCCTGTAAAAGAACCTGCCTTCATTAATATCAGACTATTGTCTTTATCTTTCACTCAAAGATAGCACAGGTTTGATAGATATAAAGAGCAATCAGATAATTTAGGTGTGCGCATTATTGGTGCGCACGGATAATTGGTGCGCACCGATTCTCAGTGCGGGTGTACTATGGGTGCGCGGTAACTTTAGCGTTTATCGTAGGAGATGAAAGCTTTTTTGAGTTGCTCGTTGTCCCAGTTCCTTTCTGGATTCTTGCCGGTCTTTGTCAAGTACCGCTTATATCGTACCCATTCAAGAGCACACTTGTTTTTTTTATAACCTTGGCTCCCAGGGCAGCTTTTAGCGTCTTTGCGACCCGTGTAGAAAACCTTTCCACAAGAGGGAGCACGGCATTGCCTGATAAAGCGGGGCTTAGCACACTTTCTTTGAAGTTGTTTGGCCAAAGTAAAAGCTGGTCTAATTAGTAGCATCTTGGCAGCTATGGAAATTGAGCTGCCTTCTATCTCATAATGTCTTGGTTCGAGACATATATCATAAGTCTGCCCTAAGTTCTTGTTTCCCCTCTGTAATGTAAGTTCATCGATAATTGGAATCCCATAACTTAGATACTTATTTATGATTGCCAACTGCTTATTTTCGAGTGGAACATCACGTTCAATAAGCCTTTTTATATCCAACATTTCCTCAATTGTGGTGTATGCATACAGCCAAACACAATTCCACCAAGCTTCGTCACAGGCTTTTTCACTTTCCAGCCCGTATAGTAACCATTTCATAGCTTCTGCCCACTGATCTTTAATTAGGATATAGTCTAATTCGCCCAGAGGATATTCGCTGTAAATGTCAGGAAAAAAATCTCCACTTTCTTTTCTTAGTCCTATTCTCGAAAAAGCCTCTCCTATAGTAACACTGTTTGTAAAAGAGCTTATAACCTTTTCCAAGAGTTTTCGCAATTTAGCGTCATCTTTGGAGGACCCCCCGTGGTGTAAATCTTTGGGCAGACCAACTATACTCTTGGAACGGCTTTTCCTTTTTGCAGCAAAGCCCAGCAATTGGCTTGGCAGAAAGTCATCTTTGATTCTAAGATTAGTAGCATCAGCAATCATATCATTGCAGACTTCTTCGAAACCAAGTAAAACTCGGCCTGTCGGACAATTTGACTTGTTACCAGACAGCCACCCCCGATCACATAAAGCATACTGTTGGTCAAATTCATCCAATCTTTCCCAACCCGATTCCCAGATTGCAACTAATCGTTCTATATCATAATGATCGCCTTCGCCAAATATTATCATATAATTCCTCTTGCCCGGCTTTCACTTCCTCACAGCCAATCGCCTCTCGATACAATCTTTATATTTACGGCCTTTCCGTTCCAGGGTAGCCAGCAACACTTGAAGCTGCTGGTTTTTGGTCCTGAATGTTGCGTTCATCAACGTCTTGATAATGTCATAGAGTTTAGTCAATTGCTGTTGCGTAGCTATCCCTCGATAATCCCACTCGTAAAGCCCTTTCTCCATGTCTTTCAAATAATCCGCGATACACTTTATTTCTGCCCTTTCCATACGCATGATTCTATGGGATTCTGGCCTAAAAGGCAATGTTTAGTCTGCTTTTTCTTTGATTGTCAGCCGAAAATAGGTATGATTAAATGGACAATTAAATATGAAGTTCACTGAACTTTTAGCGCTCCCTCTCAAACCGGCATGTTTGGTAGTAAGCAAACGCAAGAAGGTCGGTGCCCCGATACGGGGCATCGCTTGCGTGTTGCTTGCGGGCCTTGCCGGGCCTGAGAAGGGCACGATGTAGCGGTGCCCTTTTTTATTGTGCTGCAATAATCATCAAATGAGACTTTTAATAGAGAGAATGAAGGATAGATTGCATATTGATGAGTTACGTGACTTAGTAGGTCATTTGAAAAAGGGCGCTGAGTCATTATATCGTTATGGTGATGCAGGAAGTTCTAAAACTTTATTCGGTAATCTTTCAGATAATGACCAAAAAAGACTGCTTTATTTTGCACTTAAAGAAGACGATCGCGATATTAACAATGTTGCTAAGCACCTTATGCAGCAACTTAATCCTGCTCCTAAAGATTTCAAAGATTTATTAACCCAAATGAACCCTACCGACAAGGCAGAGATTGAAAAAATTGAAACCGAGATTAAGAAGGAAATACCCGAACTGTCCAATATAGACAGACAGAGGATTTCAGATATTTTGTCCGAAGCTTGTGACAAAATTGGTTTTCTCGGACATGAAGAAGCTTACTGGATTCTAATTTCGTCTGAAATCCCAACAAAGGTAACTTGGATACGAGCAAGTGGCAAGGGAAAGAATGATTTAACACATATAAGACTACCTGATCGGGTTCAATACGATCCTGACAATAATGAACTTTACGAATTGCTAAATGCTATGCGAGAATCATCATGGGTGCTTCACATACACAATCATCCCCAAATACCAGATATAACGAAAACACTCTATTATGGGGCAAGCTTAGAGGACCATAGTCATGCTAGTTATTGGAAGCACCGACGTCCTGAGTTAACTGCAAAAATGAAATTTTTTGTAATTCAACAAAACACTGCCTTTGAATATAGAGAAGAAGGCGATAATATTCAGTGGCTGGGCGAAAAAATTGAAAGCAAGCCTTTATCTGAAAAAGAATATTATGAAAAACAGTTTCCTTTAGACGTGGCTCAAAAAATGCGGGAAGAAAAAAGGAAAGAGTTTTATGACAAATTGTTTGAGAATGGATAGTCTAATTTCTATCCCCGAACTGGCAACGCTCTTGCTTGCTTAGCCTCAGTGCGGTGATGCTTCACAGAAAAGATTAATTGAGACTCTTCCTCATCCAACTCATCAACCTACCGTCTTTTTGGGACTGCGCCGACGCCAAGAATCATCCTTTGTGGCTCAAGAACACAGGTGGCAGATTGGTGCCTTTGGTGGCCAAACGATGCTATTATCAGAATCGCTTATACATACCCTCGATATTGAGCAGAAAACGCAGGTGGCTTCTTTGACTGTCACTCGAAATGGTAAATATTGTACATATATTATAAATAATATATACAATCGTTAGATTGATTTCCAAATGTCTCTGAGTTAGGGCCAATTCTCTCATACCTTCTTTTTTCTTGCTGATCTTTCCCATTCTCTG
>CAYFUV010000055.1:0-2700 GCA_964346435.1 uncultured Candidatus Bathyarchaeia archaeon
CAAATGTGGGCACTTATGTTAGAGTTGATGGCGTATTTATGCCTGTAAACTGGCTAGGCAAAGAACACGAATGGGTGAATGTGGGGAGGCTTTTCCTAAAGAGAAGCCTTTTTGTGAAAACGCTTACATTTTTTCTAAGGTGGAGGCTCGTTAGCGCGTTCTTCTACAGATTTGGAAAGCTCACCAACAGGTGGAATTATTATTTTGTAAAGAAAAAGAGTGGGAAATGGGTGAAAATAAAACCAATCTAAAGTGAAAGCAAAGTTGTGAAAGCCTCTCGGAAGAATAAATCTTGTAAAACCATTGGCTGTGTTGCGTGCGCTCTTATGGAGGTATTTGTGTTAGATCGTCTAATTCCCAATCTTGAATTGTCATATCCAAGTAACCTTTATTGCCAGCTGGTAGTACTACTTGATTGAAAAGATAAACTGATGCTGAAACATAAAGGATACGTGGATGAGACAACTGATTTTTTGCTTTGATTGTGAAGAACTTTCAAGGATAATCAAATCTAAACTGTAAACCAAGCTTAGAACAACAGGGATGCAATTGTCCATAGGTTTGTTAACACCAAAATCAGTCCAACAAATGCTCCTAAAAGCCTTGGTTGAACCCATTTACTCGTATATGTTGCCAACGGAGCAGATAATCCTCCACCAACCACCAAAGCCAGGATCCAGTCCCATCGAAACTGCCCAACACCCAAAAGCCAAATAAATGTGAAGGTTTCTGCCGCGGTTATAAAGAATGCAGTGAAATCCGTAGAACCAATTATTTTTCGTGGTTCACCTTTATTTGCTAGAATTAGAATAGGCGCCGTTATCGGTCCCCAACCACCTCCCAAGAAAGCATCAGAAAATGCAGCAAAGAAAGCTAAAATACCCAATCTTTGAAAAAGGTTTATCTTCTATCAAAGATTGCTTTCGAAACAAAAACCTAAATAAAATTATGGGGCCTATCAGGAAGAGAAAGCCAGCGATGAATGGCTTGATTTCATGTTGTGAAAGCGAGCAGAGCAGATAGGGTTGTTACGGTTGAACCGTTCAGATTTAGGATATTCCAATGTTCCTATGTGAAGGAGATTCGGAGCCTCTCCAATGGCTTTGTTGTTTCTGCAAAGCACTAGCATAGCTTCTATTGCTTTCTTTTTCTGCATCTTTCTTTTCTCCTAAACTTGGCATGTAACCCTAACGAACGCTTCCTTATGAAGATTGTTTCATGGCTAGGCTAGATGTTGCCAAGTCTAGGAGTTAAGGATTTGCTTCCAAAACTTCTAAGACACCTAGCCTAGCATGTTTAGCCTAATTTGAGGT
This sequence comes from uncultured Candidatus Bathyarchaeia archaeon, assembly GCA_964346435.1. GTDB lineage: Archaea > Thermoproteota > Bathyarchaeia > 40CM-2-53-6 > RBG-13-38-9 > JAOZGV01. Next base: position 1,314 of record CAYFUV010000055.1, read on the forward strand.
AGATATTTAGGTATTTCCTTTTAACCCCGCGCTCCTATTTTTACCCCGCGTTCACAAAAAAGAGCAAGGTATCGAGTGTTTGCTTCATCTTGCTTGATACTCGTATTCAATGAAGTCAGACATAGCTATGGTCTCCGTAAAATCTATGATAAGGCTTTGAATTACTTAGTATGTAAAAAATAAGGAAACTCTCAACTATCTCTCTTAAATCGCATTACTAATCCGGCACTACCCTTGTGTGTCCTCTCAATCTTTCGTTCTGTGCACCAAGTCAGTTTCCAAGGTGAAAATAAATCCATCCACTCTTTAAGTGTATGTTCCCAGTATTTTCTTCCCCTTTTTTTCCCCAATCCCTCAGCTAAGATTATTATTGCTTCTGGTGCACATACTCTTTTTATTTCGGTAACAGCTTTGGTTAGCTCCTTTGGAGGGATATGCTGAAGAACAGTCCAGCTTACACATAGGTCAAAATAACTACTAGGCAATGGTAATTTTTGGGCTTTTGCTTGATGGAAGTGAATATTGGAATGCAATTTCCTAGCATCGTTCAAGAGAATAGATTCAGGTTCAATGGCATAATGTTGGTCAGAGTGCACCGCTATCCACGGGGTGAGACGTCCATATCCACAACCTATTTCAAGAGACCTTTTTGCATGATAACTTTCAATTGCTTCGTTTAAAAGCTTGACTTCCCTATATAGTCGAGCACTAAAGTGAGGTAATTCAGCTACTTTTATTCCCAAACCTCCAGCAACCTGTTCATAAGTGAAGGGTACTCTTTTTCTGATTTGAATATTAAAAACATATTTCAGATATGAAGGAATTCGATAAGGTCTCTTAATGCCTTTAATCATTAAATCCTTAATCGTCATGCACCCCCCACTTTCGATTAAGTAATGATTTCAACTCTTTTTTATGTTCTATCCACAAGATCAGCGAAACTACAAAGCCAATTATTGAAAACAACAGAATAGCTTCGAACCAATTAGTATTCATGGTTTTCAAATCCTACCTCGGTTCAGATTCGGGCATACATCTCCGCCAAAATTTCTTATAAAATTTATGAATCCTAAATCCGCATTCCTAATACATTCGGGAAATCCTAAGACTACACAGCATACATTTTCTTTAGATAACACCAATAATAAAAACTGAAATTACATAGTATTTCTGCATATTTACGCAGAAAAAACATAGTTTTATTTCAAAAATTTAACACACAAGCATAGGCTTAGTAATTGATCTTGTAGACAGCAACCAATACGTAGGTTCCGCCATAGGGCCCGCTTGGTGAGAAGAAGGCTTCTTCAAAGTATGGTTTTCTTTCTGCATTCAATGAAAATTGAATAGTTGGAGTTTTACCGAGTTTGGCTTCTTTTGCGTACGT
>CAYFUV010000056.1:0-2707 GCA_964346435.1 uncultured Candidatus Bathyarchaeia archaeon
GGCTTTTAGTCCGCCGCTCGTGTTTACGGGTATGCTGCCATCTATATAAGTCTCCTTATTATCGATCATCTTCCCTCCCTCTCCCCGTTTGCAGAATCCTAGGGCTTCGTAAGCCATTATCTCTGTGATTGTGAAACAATCATGCACTTCGGCAACGTCAATCTCTTTGGGCCTCATCCCAGCCATCTTATAAGCCTCTTTCGCGGCAATTTCGCTTGATTTTAATGACGTTAGATCGTCTTTCTCATAAATCCCCATAGTATCACTAGCCTGACCAGTGCCCATTATGTGAACAGGCGTATCTGTAAATTTCCTAGCAATTTCAGGCTTGGTTAAAATTAAAAAACTTGCACCATCGGATATTAGGGAACAATCGAACAACTTCAAAGGCGAAGCGATCATTCTTGATGACATGACTTGCTCCATTGTTATCTCCTTCTGCATATGAGCTTTCGGATTCTCGGCTCCATTAGAATGATTCTTCACGGCGACCATAGCAAGATGTTCTTCTCTAGTTCCATATTCATGCATATGAGCTCTGGCCATCAATGCAAAAAGCGCTGGAAAAGTGATGCCATGCCATTGTTCAAAGGCATAGTCAGCAGACAACGCAAGATAGTCGGTAACGACCGAGGTCTCCAAATGGGAGAGTCTTTCTACTCCTCCTACCAGAACTACATCGAACATACCAGACTTAATGGCAAATATTCCGCATCTAATCGCTGCTCCTGATGATGCGCAAGCCCCTTCTAGCCTGAAAGAAGGTATGTTTCCTAGACCCAACCAATCGCAAGCCAATGTACCTGTATGACACTGGTGCTCTGATCCTTCGATCATATGTCCGATGAAAAGTGCTCCGATATCCTTTCTGAAATCCATTTTAGGGCAATTATCGAATGCTTCCTTTGCGGCCACAGCGAGGATTTCCCTGATCGATAAGCCTTCAAGTCTTCCGAATTTCGATATGCCAGCGGAAACTACAGAAACTAGTGGTTTTTGCATTTCAGTTTAACCAATTTTTGAATGAATGTAACTTCACATCATAAATGAAAAGGAACTATATAACGATTTTTCAATGGGTCGACATATGTCGGTTGAATAAGGTAGAGAGCGCACTGTGAAGTGAAAAATCTAATGGTTTTAATACGGATACTGTGCGTTACAAACGAGTTCTTTAGCTCTTAAATGTAAAATTTTTTTTGAGAATAATCCAATTACGTTGTTGCAAGATAACAATAGGCGTGCGTTTTTTTAATCTCTATAAGAGTCTCGGAATATTACATAAGAATATGATTATCTTTCGCTCAACCATTCCAGTGCATCAGGGATGGTTGGTTCGTAGAATCTCCAGAAGAATCTTGTCCAAGGAGGCTCAATTCTATAAAAAGTTCGTATAACCCCTGCTGAGCCGGGAACATATGATAAGAGGTAGTTTGGATATTTATCGGGATAATCTGTGAAATCACCCGCAAAGTAGACCAGCCTATAATTGCCATCATAGGTTAATATCGCTGGAAGCGTTAAAGAAATGTCGTGCGCTTCCAGTTTTAAAGTCCCAGTATCGCTTGTCCCTAGCTCATAGTGACCGATTAAATCCACCTGATCGTCAGGGGTAATGATCTCGAACCAATACCCGAAGGGATACTCTGCGTCTAATCCACTTATGGCCGGATGTTCGCGGTCAATCTGCAACATAATTGGGAACCCTTCCTCTAACTTCAGGTCCTCACTTTCTAAGACTATGATCTCAGTAGTTCGTTCCCTCGATTTGATGGTGAATTCCAGCACGATCATAATACCTTCTCCCCCGAAGTCCCATTCCTTGCCGTAAAGCCTAAGGTACATTTCTTTGTAGAAATCCTCAACCTTGTCGAGATCTAGGTAATGCTTTCCGTAACCGTAGGAGTGAAAGTGCAAAACTTCCGCAAGCACGTTTTCTGCACTCTCGTTAAGATATGTAGGATATCCCAATATGTTCCATTCGGACAGTATCCCTCCCCCCTTCTCCGCATACCTTGAGACCGCTTGAGCTTCAGGCAATGACCAGCCTCCTGATACCCTCAGCACAGTTCCATTTGGAAATTCTTTACGTACTCCGTAAGTATCTGCCAGAAAAAGAACATCCAAGCGAGCAGGATCGAGATCCATATCCAGAACATCAGTAGAGGATTCTGTGATGGGGTCGTATCCAAAATAGTCTGTAACCTCATAATGACCATTCATGTCCCTGTCGCCTCCACCTGGGGTACTCGTCCGGGGAATTACCTTATGGTGCTCTAGAACCCAGAATAGAGAGTAGTGTTCAGGATAGGACTTTGTCTCTGCTTGGAAGACTGCCACTGTTTTATCCAGAACAGATATGTTCAACTCTTTTGAGGGCATTAGATAAAGGCGATAGATATAGGGAGAGGCTATAATAATTATAATAAGAAAGACGACAACAATAGACTTCAAGTTACTAAATTTCATTTTAATAATAAGAAATAATTAGATTGCATAAAAAACCTTCGATAATTTATGGATTTTCGTATCTCATTTTTCCACGCGTGCACTAAACTAACTTCTATTAGATTGGCCTTAAAGGAAGAGGAACGCTTCAGACATATTCAGAAATTCATATGGCCCCAGCCGAGTTTCAGGCGATTGCTCCTTATGTTGTTGGATTGGTAAAGCTTGAAGAAGGCCCTTCGCTTCTAGGAATAATTAG
>CAYFUV010000057.1:0-1653 GCA_964346435.1 uncultured Candidatus Bathyarchaeia archaeon
CAAAGTGGTGAGCCAATATACTCATGGGTTTCTCTTATTGGTATATTAACTTCAATTACTGCAACCTTCTTTGCTGTCATGAAAAAAAGTTAAGTTACCTTTAGCGCAGTGTGTGCACTTTCTATTCTTGGATACTCATTTTTATTTCACATAGTTTGAATATTAGGAGTAGGATTAACAAAGTCTAGAATTCTAGAACCGTCTTTGATGAAGCGCGCCAGCTCTTGAGTCTTGGCTAGGATGATAGTGTCCCATTTATAGTTTTTGTCAGTATAGCGCGTGCTTTTCATTTATGTTAAAAATCTCGGAAGTCATTTCTTCAGACGTCCATCTTAATATCTTACTTGCAGCCTTGTCGACATGCCTGAAGACACCATCTTGATAAATCAGCATAAGATCTGATGAATTATTAGCCAACGTAGGATGTTTTTCTGATATATGCAATAGGATTGTTGAAATAAAGATTAACTTTACCCGTGTTATTAACATGCCCGATGGGCTACAGATGCGTAGCGTGCACTAGCTTCACTCTCTCCCAGCAATAACGTCATCTATTTGTGGGAAATGAGGATCAGGTCCAATTGAAGTGATTCTGCCAGTAGGACAAACATTATAACAATAATTGCAAATTGAGCAGACTCCTGATTTCTCTGGGAAAAGTACAATCCGTCTATTCACTCCTCTTCCTGCGAATCCAAGGACACTGTCCCAATTGGCTTCAGCACATTTACGTATGCATAGTCCACAAAGCATGCATTTTGTTGACTCTATACGTACCCTTGATCTAAATCTTGAAAGGTCGGCATTATATTTGCTGGCGAGAGACTTCATCTCACCAGCTATATCTTCTCCTGTAGTTACAGCTGCTAATTCTAATATCGTTTTTCTAATTCTGTCAATTCGGGTAGATTCAGTTCTCACTTTTAGACCTTCTTCCACAGGATAGCAACACGCGGCTACTATTTTTGTTCTTCCTCTTTTTTCGATTTCAATGCTACAGATTCGACAGGCACCATATGGTTCTAATCCATCCTCATGACATAGAATCGGTATCTCTGCGCCTGATTGCTTTGCTGCCTCCAGGATTGTTATTCCTTCCTTCACTCTGATCTCTTTATCATCTATGTTCAATACTATAGTATTTACCATTCTAATTCTCGACTCTCCAAATTGGTTTCATGCCCTTCAGCGGATTTAGAGGAATGGACTCTTTCGAAATCTTTTTCACAGCGTCAAAATTGCAAATCTCAAGGCATATTCCGCATTTTATGCATTTTTCTTGATCAATCCAGTGAACCTGATCCTTAGTACCTTGGATAACGCCTGCCGGGCATTCCCTTAAGCAAAGTTGACAGGCTTGACATTTTTCAGGATCAATAGAATAATCTATTAATTCCTTGCAGGCTTTAGCAGGACAACACTTTTCCCTTATATGCCTCTCCCATTCGTTTCTAAAGTATCTTAAAGACGTGAGGATGGGGTTGGCTGCGGTCGTGCCTAAAGCGCAGAGTGAGGCTTCCTTCATCGTTTCGGCAATATCTTCTACAATCCTAATATCTTCTTCTTTGCCTCTTCCCTCACAGATGTCGCCAAGGATCTTAGAGAGCACTCTTAAACCATCGCGACAAGGTATACACTTTCCACATGACTCCT
>CAYFUV010000058.1:0-7702 GCA_964346435.1 uncultured Candidatus Bathyarchaeia archaeon
GATCGAGAGTACCTATTCTCGCTTTTCTAAAGAAGTCCAAAACGTCATACTTCTTTACATCAGGTATTACTGAAAGGTTTTCAAAATAATACTTGTAAGCTCTCAAATGAGATGGAAGAATCCACTCGCCTCGAATTTTAATAAGCTTCTCACTCTGTAATTGTTCGATCACTTGAATTAGTTGCTCAGTAGTTAATTTTCTGTACGGATATGCTCCATTAACTATTGAGAAAATACCCTCAGCTTTCATTTTTTTTGAGTCTATCAGTATTCCAATAATTTGATGAGCTAGAACATCGAGAGCGCATTCATGAATTTTTACTGATTCGACGATACCTGACTTCGCACGATTAATCAGGACATAAGATTCAAGGGCATCATCAGGAAAAGATGTAATAATACAGCCTTTTGGTAACCCTTTAACTCTGTGATTACTTCTTCCAACTCTCTGAATGAGGCGGGTTGCACCCCTTGGTGACATATATTGCAGTACATAATCAACTGCTCCTACATCTATTCCAAGCTCTAATGAAGAAGTGCAAATAATTCCTTTGAGTTTTCCTGCTTGAAATTCTTCTTCAACTTCTTCTCTTATCTCTCTTGATAAAGAACCATGATGGACCTTGATTGGTAAATCTTTATTTAATGCGGGTATTTGATAACCCAAAGCTTCAGCATGCTCTCTAGTGTTTGTGAAAACGAGTATAGAATTGTGCATTCTTGCAAATTCAGCAATTCTTTTGGCTCTAGATACGGAAGTCGGAGGAAGTCCTAATGACTTTGCGACTTTTAGATCCTTTTTATCTGCTTGCGGATAATCAAGGCTTAAATCAATACTCTTGAATTCTTGCGACCTCAATATCTTAACTGGCTTATCTGATCCCGATAAGAATTCCGCTATTCTTTTTTCATCTCCGATAGTTGCAGATAATCCAATTCTTTGGGATTCTCTTCCAGTAATTCTCTTCAATCGTTCTAGCGCAACAGAAAGCTGCACACCTCTTTTACTGTCGATTAGCTCATGAATCTCATCAACAACGATCCAGTTAACACCACTCAAATGCTTACTCATTCTTTTACCAGGAAGAATCGCTTGTAAAGTTTCGGGAGTAGTTATGAGCATTTCTGGAGGGCTTCTGGCCTGTTTTGCACGAGCGCTTTGAATGGTGTCACCGTGCCTAACTTGAACATCGATTCCTAATTCTTTTCCAATTTTAAAAATCCTTCTTAAAAGATCTCTGTTCAGAGCTCTTAGAGGAGTGATATATAGAATTGAGATCCCTGGAGTCTCGCCCTTTCTTTTAGCTGAAAGGAAAAGTTCGAATATTGGCATTATGGCTGCGAATGTTTTTCCACTACCCGTAGGCGCAATGAGAAGGACGCTTTCTCCTTTTAAGATCTCAGGTATGGCAAGCTCTTGTATTTTGCTAGGCCCAAAAAAATCGCTTTTATCCAGATGATCCCTAATAAATTTGTCAAGTAACAGAAAAGCATTATCGGATTTAAGCATGAGTTTATCGCCTAGTCTGAAATCTCAATCGTAAATAAAATTTCTAATCTAGATTCTTGATCACACGCGCTAGTGCTGGAAAATTTACGTTAATCTTGGATAAAAATATTAATGTAAAGCTGGATAGCGCGCGCGCCTTAGCAGATGTAGATTTCAACACTAATGAAAAAAAATGATTTTAAAAAAATTGGAAATTTAGCATGCATATTCAATCATAATGAATTGATTACTTCTTGTAGAGCATGCCTAGAACATAACCATATACGATCCACATGAAAAATCCTATAAAGATCAATCCAATTGCAGCGGATACAAGATTATCTATGAGAGCAATATAAGCACCAGCTGCGATGTCTTTAATCAACCATATCAATAGACCAAAATTAATGCCTTTCATCTTTCCAAAGAATTTTGCAAATATTTCACCGAATATGGCGCCGAAGATAATGGTAAGTATGATCATAGTAGCAGAAATAGTTATCATATCGCCTGCTGGCATTTCGAATAGCCCTATCATAGTGCCTATATATCCAAAAATTACTCCCACAATGCCTCCAATTAATCCAGCGACAGCTCCTGCACCACCACCACTTTTCAGAGGTCATTCACCCCCTGTAAAATTAATGATATTATATTTATTTTGAAATAACTAAAAGACTTGTTATCATACTGTCAACAAAATATAATTGAAATGGAAATGTATTTTTAATAAAAGGTAACAATTTTAGCTAAAGTCTAAAATTAAAATTTTTAACCAGATCCCCCATATTTCAGATATTGGCTAATAACTAATAATGATACTTGTGAGAATGATCAAAAGTGGTCAAGATCTGTCCTATGTGTCGTAGCAGTAGAATCGACTTTTGGCTCGGACGTGGAGGAGGAAATATGTACAAGTGCCTTGATTGTAATTATCAAGGAGCACTAATTATTGAAATAGAAGAAGAGAGCAAACGATAGGCCTATCAATAATGGAAAATAATAAAATGATAATAATATTATAACAAATCTGCATCTCTTAATTCACGCATGCTAATGATTTTGTTAGTATGTTTTTTTATTCCAAAAATCGCATACACATTTTGGATAATTCTTAAGATAGTCCTTTACTTGGGTTACGATTATTTGACCTTATGATTGTTATAATGATTCAAGTTATTGAAATACCAAATGTAATTGTTAAATAAATAAGCCAATAAAGGAAGATAACGATTAAAATTTTGACTCGACCAATTCGTCTATCAAACCTGTCAATTCTTCACTTAATGTCTTGACAGTTTTAATATAGTTTTCCTCGTTCTCCCCACCCTTTAAAGATTCGACGTAAGACTTTATTCGGTGCGCAATTTCAATGAAAGGCTCTAACTCAAGGCTATCCAAGATACCTACATATCCTAATAGAAGAACTGTATACAAAGAATGCATCGCATTTTTTTTCGCTTGACTTAAAGTTCTTAGAAAAGCTCCTCGACTCAATTTTGTTCTATCTGTTCTTAACTTTGTTTTATATTTCATAGTTAATTCTTTGTCCAACATCTTCTCCAAAGAAAAGTCGATTATGAGAGATTCAAATTGTTTTCGCGTTAAATTGCTGTTTTTTAAAAGAGTTAATAGAATTTTATCTTCAAAAATAGTTTTTACATATGATTTTGTACTTTCGATAGACTTTAAATCCTCCATGAGGAAATACCCCTCTATGTATACAGATTTGTATACATTAGAATTTAGTATAATACGAATTCTTAAGCGTATCTAATCAGATGAAGTGCTAAAAACAAATAACCAGTAATATAGTACGCTATAGTTAAAACCAAATTTAATTAAGTGGAATTATAAATAAGTTTAAAATCTTAGAAATTAAGTTGATCAGCGTTGGGTAGGAGAAGAAGAAGAGTAATCAAGATCGTCAAGAGGAGATTGCCGACAATATTTGATTGTCCTAGTTGTGGAGCAGAGGCGATAAAAGTAACAATATTAAAGAAGAGCAACAAGGCAACAATCTATTGTGGATCTTGCGGTCTTAAGGATGAATTTAGAACCTATCCCTCAGCGAAATTGATCGATGTATACTGCGAATTTACAGATAGATACTTTTCACAGCCTATTGAAAAATCTTGATTAAGATCGAGAAATGCCAACGAAAATTCATTTTTCAATAATTAATTGTGGAATGATGACCTGATAGTTGTGAACTACCGAAAATGTTCTTGGGTTTTTGGGAAATAGTTTTGATCTCAGTGGTAATCTTAATTTTGATCCTCCCTGAATTCTCTAGATCAAAAAAGATCCAAAGAACTCATAGATTGAAGTTGTACCTAATAATAGCGATCCTTTTGATACTTGTCATAACACTATCAAGATCATTATTTTTTCTTTTCGCGTCTGCAATTGGATTAGTGATTTTATTAGGTGTGATATTATTTGTTTTCTATAGATATGCAAGAGGATAATAATGAAAAAAACAAATGCTCTGATTTTACTTTGTATAGTCGCCAGTTTTTTCGCATGGGTCTATGAATCAAAGGCTGTTGATTACTTTACCTTCAGTACATCAAACATACTTTTGGAATGGAGATACTGGACGCTTATAACGGCCCTATTCATTCACGGTAATCTAATACATCTTCTAGGGAACATCGTTTTCCTATATGTCTTTGGAAACACTCTTGAGGATATAATTGGAGCCAAAAAGATGCTCGCCGCATTTCTTATAGGAGGGATCTTTACATTTCTAATTAGTACTCTTTTCTATCCTCCAGATATTCAGATGGCCGGGGCTTCAGCATCGATTTTTACTTTAGCTGCTATAACAATTTTAGTAAAACCGCTGAGAATTTCAATATTATTTCTTTTCCTTCCAGTTGGCTTAGTCGCAGTTCTCTATTTCTTATTCAATTTATTTGAAATATATTACGGAATTTCGAGTAATATCGCATATATTTCACATGTGATCGGATTCCTGATCGGAGTGCCGTTAGGAATATGTTGGAGTTCTGAATGGGTAAAAAACCTCATTATAACAATATTGTTGCTTTCTATTTACATAATATTAGCCTATTGTTTCATTCCGTTATTATTAATCTTATTTAACATAGGTTGAGATCCTACGTTAGATCCAGCTTCAAATGAAAAATTCTTTCAATATTTTTATTTGTAACTTCTGCAAGGGATCCTATTCTCATGTTCTTAAGTTCTGCTACGTAGTTTAATACTTTGAGAACGTCGGCTGGCTCGCTAGTGACTCCTCTATACTTGACTGGCGAATCTGTTTCCAAGATCAAATTCTCTGGTGGCACGCATTCAATGGCTTCTCTATGGGGTTTGCTATACTTCACCGCAGGAGTTGCAGATATAAAATATCCACGATCCACAATCTTTTCAAGAATATTCTTTGGTCCGCTATACCAATGAAAGATTACATTATCTAAATTATATGAAGATACATGTTCGAATGCGTCTTCCCAAGCACCTCTCGAGTGAACAACTATAGGTTTCTTGGAAGTATCGGCCAAATCCAGAATTTTCTTGAATATTCGCTTTTGGATCTCTGCATTTTTTTTGATCCAGTAATCTAATCCAACCTCGCCAATTGCTACAAAATCTTCAATTCTTTTTGACATAAATTTAAGTCCAGATTCTGAATTTTCATCAATTCCCCAAGGGTGAATTCCTGCAGCAGGAAAGACAAATCCAGAATATCTTCTTGAAATCTCTAATACTTTATTAATAGATTGGTAATTGGTTCCCATGGAGATTATAGCGATCACTCCGTTAGATTTGGCTCTTTTAATCGCTTCATTCAGATCCACTATGTCATTCAGATGAGCATGTGAGTCAACAACCTTTAACAATTATTACTCCTCGATTTGAAGAACAAGATTTGCTTATATTATTCAATAATATTTTGTTATTTTAAAAAAATAATCAAAAACCTACTAGCGCCTTCAAAAGTTTATATGCTCAATTGAAAAAGAATCATTCAAAGTTGGTTTCTCCATTTGATCCATCCTAATGATGAGTACTCATCATTTCTAGAAGAAAGATTTTCAGAAATTTATAATGTATCGAAGAGGGCCCGTTCGAAAAAGATGGACGCAACGATAGAACCGGAATCGATGATCGCTAGGGACCTTGCTGAACGAGTGGAAAAATCAGTTGGACCATTGGGGATAGCTAACAAAATTCGAGAGCTTAGTAAGATAATGCCTAGAGAAGAGATAGCGTTTAAGGTAGCTGAAGAGATAATTTATGGGGCATTTGGTTCTGGCGGTGATAATGTTGCGGAACAAGCCATTCGGACTGCTTTGGCAATCTTGGACGAAGGAGTTACTGTAGCTCCAATTCAAGGAATATCAAGCGTTAGGATTAGGACCAATCCTGATAAAACAAGATATTTGGCAATTTATTACGCTGGTCCAATTCGTTCTGCCGGCGGAACAGATATGGGTTTGACACTAATTATTACAGACTTCGTACAGAAACTTTTAGGATTGGGTAGGTATAAAGCGACAAACGAAGAAGCTCAGAGGTTTGTTGAAGAACTTAGATTATACGAGAGAGAAGTAGCGAGGTTCCAGTTTAAGATTCCAGATTCAGAAATTCATAACGCGATTATGAGGCTTCCAGTTGAAGTTAATGGGATTCAGACTGATCCAATAGAAGTTGCATCCTTTAGGGATGTATCAAGAGTCGAAACCAATTTTGTAAGAGGCGGGGCACTGAGAGTTGTAAACGATGGACTGATTGGGCGAACTCAAAAGATTATGAAAATTGTGGATAAATTGGGAATTCAGGGTTGGAGCTGGCTAAATGAATTACAAATTCAAACAGATGACATAGATGAATCAAAAACTATAATGTATCTAGAAGATGTTGTTGGTGGAAGACCAATCTTTTCTTTCCCAAATACGGAAGGGGGTTTCAGATTGAGGTATGGACGCTGTAGAAATACGGGACTCGCTGCAATGGGAATCAATCCGATAACTATGCGAATACTATGCAACTTTATCGCATCAGGAACTCAATTAAGAATTGAAACACCAGGGAAGGCAGGGGCAACTCTTCCAGTAGATATTATAGAACCACCAATTGTCAAACTCAAAGACGGATCTGTCGTACGGGTCGAAACATTAGAGATGGCGAATAAAATAGAAAATTCAGTAGAATCTATACTCTTTTTAGGAGATCTATTAATCGCTTTTGGAGAATTCTTAGAAAATAATAAGCCCTTACTTCCATCGGGTTTTGTTGAAGAATGGTGGAGCGAACTTCTTAAAAAAGAAATCGCAATTGAGAAGAATATCTCAATAGATGAGATTGAAGAAAAGAGAATCAGAAAATTTATTGATAATCCATTAATATCAATACCAGATCCTGAAGAAGCATTGATCATATCGAAATCATTAGGAATTCCATTACATCCAAGATACACTCTATTTTGGAATAGCATTTCTTTTAATGATCTGGTTTTTTTAAGGGACAATCTAAAATCTGCGAAAATCATTTCGAAAGATGGTAAACCAACAAGCCTCTTGGTAAGAAAAGATCCTAAAATTAAATCTATTCTAGAAAAAATATGTCTTCCCCATGCAGTAGATATTGAAACTATAAATATCGATGAAAGATACGCCATAATTTTGTATAATTGCCTTGCGCTTGAAGAAAAAGAAAAGACACTTATTGAAAAAGGATCAATTATCGATGCCCTAACTAGAATTTCTGGAATAAAGATCTATGACAAGGCGCCAACATTCATAGGAGCTAGGATGGGCAGGCCTGAAAAAGCAAAACAGAGAGAAATGCGACCAGCAGTTCATTGCCTATTTCCAATAGGCTTGGCGGGGGGCTCTAGGAGAAATATCGTGGAAGCCGCCAAAAAGGATAAAATAATCTCGGTAGATCTGGAGAGAAGGCGTTGCCTTTCATGTAAGAATATTCTATATTTGGATATTTGTCCTGATTGTAATACAAAGACTCACATCGAATACTTATGCCCAAAGTGTGGTAAATCTTATGAACAAGAGTTCTGTCCTGTATGTAAATCAGCGAATAGAGCATATGAAAAACAAATCGTAAACATCAAAGAATTGTTGAATTCAGCAGTAAAGAAACTCGCATTAGATCGTAATTTGGATTTGATTAAAGGCGTTAAGGGACTAGCTAGCGATACAAAAAAACCTGAACCACTGGAAA
>CAYFUV010000059.1:0-8607 GCA_964346435.1 uncultured Candidatus Bathyarchaeia archaeon
AAGGGGATCCACAAACGCTTTGGCTCCGTGAAGCTCAAAACGTACCCAACTATGGGTTTAATCAAGATGCTGTACTACCGATACTTCAAAGGGATACGCTTCCTGTCTCCGTTGAACTATGTGGACTACAATAGGGAAGAAGCCAAAAAGGCTCTTCATCAGGAATTTGGTTGGGAAGACTACGGGAGAAAGCATAATGAATCAGTGTTTACCAAGTTCTACCAAAGCTTCGTCTTACCGACTAAGTTCGGCATAGACAAACGGAAACCTCAACTATCTAACTTGATATGCTCAGGACAAATCACCAGAGAAGAAGCATTGAAAAAACTTGAAAAACCGTTGTATCCGAAGGATGAACTTGAAAGAGACAAAAAATACGTTCTCGAAAAGCTAAGGCTATCGGAGGAAGAGTTTCAAGACTTAATGCGACTTCCAATAAAAAAACATGAGGAATACGGAAGCGACGAGTGGCTCTACTCTTTGCTAAGAAGACTGAAGAAATGATGCACCCGCGGAAGCCTATTCTTTTTACTTGATCGAGAATTTGCGTATGTAGAAGCGGGTAAAGTTATTAGATTGCTACAAATGGATAATAGAAGGAGGCCCGTCTAATGGCGACCATAGCAATAATTCCTGCTCGCGGGAGATCCAAAAGTATCCCGAGAAAGAAAATCAAGTTGTTAGCTGGCAAGCCATTAATTGTACACACAATTAAAATAGTCTTAAAATGTGAGCTTCTTGATAGGGTTATTGCTTCTAACAATGATGAGGAAATCGCGGCCATCTCCAAGAAATACGGTGCAGAAGTTCCCTTCATAAGGCCCAAGGAACTGGCTTTGGAGATAACTCCTATATTGCCCGTGCTACAACACGCCATCTGTAAAGTAAGACGCCATCCCCTTTGGAGCTTATTAATGAGCGAGATAGGCTTCATCCTTTTTCAGAGAAGGCGCGCGCGTGCATGTAGAAGGGCATTTATATGGGAAATTTAGGAGGAAATGGCTTGTGTCAGTGATGGAAGTTCTGATAATAAATCCACCTATTAGATTAGGTGACAAACCTCGCCACATCCCCCATGGAGTTGCTATATTGGCAAATATAATTAGGGAAAAGCTAGGTATTTGTCCTGATTTTTTAGATTTAAATGCTCACAGATATGATGAAACAGTAAAAGAAAAGATCATAAAAAAAACTAATTTTGACGTTGTTCTAATAGGAGGGTTAATCACTGTATATAAAAGGATTATTAAGTTGTCAAAATTGATAAAGTCTGTGAATTCAGATGCAAAAATAATTGCTGGCGGAAGCGTAGCTATGTCCATACCAATGGATTTGCTCAAAAATTCCGATGTGGATATTATTTGCACAGGTGAGGGGGAAATTACAATTGTTGAGTTATTAAACAGATTAGAGAAAGATCTAAATGCACAACTTGATGATATTGCTGGAATTTGTTATAAGAAGAACAACGACAAAAACAAGATAATTTGCACTCAACCTCGACCTCTTATTCACGATTTGGATAGGGAAAGTATGCTGCCTGCTTATGATTTAATTCCTATGGAGATATACCTTTCGAACCCCACCGTTGGAATTGGACGAGATATCGACTTTATAGCTAGCAGGGGATGCCCATATCACTGTACTTTTTGCTATCAGCCTTGGGGACGAAAGTTTAGAGGTCATTCGGTCGATTTTATAATCAATGCTCTTCTTTTGTTGAAAAAAGAATATGGCATAGAGTTTGTATCTTTTCAAGATGATGAATTTATGGCGAATAAAAGGAGGATACGGGAGTTTTGTGAGAAAAGGAATCATTTTTTGCCCGACTTGTTATGGTCATGTACTGGTAGGGCCAACATAGTTGCCCATGATGAACAAATAGTTAAACTAATGAGAAATTCTGGATGTGTACTTATTTCATATGGATTCGAATCCGGATCTCAGAGAATGCTGGATAGCATGCAGAAAATGCAAAAAATTGAAGAAATGGAAAAGACAATAGAAATTAGCAGACAACATGGATTACCAATACCCGCTTCTTTTATTATTGGTATGCCTGGTGAAGATGACAAAAGCTGTCAGGAAACGCTAGATTTCTGTATTAGGAACAACATCCCTTTAGATTCCTTGATGTTTGCTACTCCTTACCCACGCACTAAAATGTTTGATTATGCATTGAGAACGGGAAGAATAGATAAGAATCATATTCATGAGTTTGTAATGAAACTTGAAGATGCTAGGGATTTTACCATCAATCTGACTGATTGTTTTTCTGATGAAGAATTAGTAAATAAACGTGAAGAAATGATGGAGATAGCAAGAGAAAATTATTATGGATTTATTACGGAAGAAGAAATAAATGTCAAAATGAGAAAATTATTTGGTAGCTTATTAGATAAGCATCATTTTGACAAAAAGGATTCAGAACATCGTGCAAAGCATGGAGGCATTAGTACTTTTTAGTTAAGGATGGTGACATCCTGAGTATTTTTTCAGTAGTTGTTGTTCGAAAAGGAAGCAAGGGAATAAGTAACAAATGTGTAAGAAGAATTGGTGGTAAGGCTATTTTTGAGTATTCAATTAATTATTCGATAGAACTAAATCAAATTCTCAAGAATCAGGTTCTTACAGTCGCTTCGTCAGATTATGATATAATTAAAAAACATTGTTCAAAAAATAATATCTGTTTTGTGGAAAGAATTCCGTCGTTGGCTTCAGATACTGCTCGGATTGAAGATGTTATTTATGATGCTTATTGCAAAACCGCAACAAGAGATTTTGAATATATTTCACTTCTGTATGGAAATATTCCAATTAGATATCCGGAAGAGTTTCTGAAGGCATATGATTTTCTTATGGAAAATAAAGATTATGATGCCGTCTTGAGTATGCAAAATGTTGAAAAATTTAATCCTGCCTGGATATTTGAACTAGATGAAGATGTACTTCCCGTAAAAAGAAGTGGGGGGTACAGACGTCAAGATTTGAAACAGTTTATGATTCATGATGGACATACAATATTGTTTAGAGCAGGGCATTTTTTGGATTTTATGAGAAAAAAATCTGAACACAGTATTATGTATGAAGCATTTGGTAAGAAAATAAAACCTATGCTTAATGATAAATTGATTCTAGATATTGATACAGAGAGGGACCTAAAACTCGCCGAGGCTGTTCTGAAATTTCGGAAAATAGATTATGGATGAACTATCTTCAATTGATGCTGATTCCCCTTTAGACTTTTTTGCAGGACAAATACTAAAAGAAGGTCTTAATTATGAAATGCATGCATGAAAAGATATTCACGTGAGCGAAGAGGAACATGAAAGATAATGTTGTCCGTAACAAGTTTAGCCATGCGCACGCGAGGTCATACGGACTGAAAAAGCAATCATATAGATTTGGAAGCAAGTGAAAACGAATATGAAGAAAATAGAAATAAGCAACAAACTAGTTGGCGATGAACAGCCAATTTTCATCGTGGCAGAAATTGGCGTAAATCACAATGGTGACGTTAAATTAGCCAAGAAATTGATCGATGTTGCGAGAGATGCTGGAGCAGATGCTGTGAAATTTCAAGCTTTTAAAACGGAAAGAGTTGTTACAAAATATGCTGAAAAAGCAAATTATCAAAAGGAAACTACTGGTTTAGATGAGTCACAGTATAGAATGATAAGAAGATTGGAGCTTGAAGACAAAGAATTTAAAAAACTTTTCAACTACGCCGAGAAAAATAGTATTATTTTCTTGTCTTCAGCTTTTGATAATGAGAGCGTTGATTTGCTAGACGATTTAGGAGTCCCAGCGTTTAAGGTTGCATCTGGAGAAATAATCGACCTCCCTCTACTCAAGTACATAGCTGAAAAAAAGAGGCCCATCATTCTATCGACGGGTATGAGCACCCTAAACGAAATAGGAGATGCTTTGGAGGTCATTAGAGAAAAAGGAGTGGAAGACGTTATTCTACTTCATTGCGTAACCAGCTATCCAGCAAAAATAGAGGATGCAAATTTAAGGGTTATGGAAACGTTAAGGCACAAATTCAAGCTTCCAGTCGGCTTTTCCGACCATACGCTTGGCATCACAGTACCAATATCCGCAGCTGCGTTAGGCGCTGTACTCATCGAGAAACATTTTACCTTGGATAGGACTTTGCCCGGCCCAGATCATAGGTCATCTTTAGAGCCAGATGAATTAGAAGATATGATAAGATCGATTAGGGATGTGGAAAAAGCATTGGGTGACGGAACAAAAAAGCCTACAGATGACGAGGAGAGAATTAAAAAAGTCATAAGAAGAAGCATAGTTGCAAAAGTAACGATTCCGAGGGGAACAATAATCACTGAAGATATGCTGGATTTGAAAAGACCTGGTGTCGGAATAGAACCAAAAAACCTGAATCAGGTCGTCGGAAGAAGAGCGAAGAAGAATGTGAAGCCTGATGAATTGATAACCTTTGACAAACTTGTGTGATAATATGAGAAGAATAGCTGTGATAACTGGAACCAGGGCGGAATACGGCATATTCAAGTCAGTATTAAGGAAAATAGAAGCAAATCCGAAACTAGATCTTTCATTGATTGTTGTCGGGATGCACCTCTCAGCGGAATTTGGATACACAGTGAAGGAAATCGCAGAAGACGACTTCGAAATTGAAGCAAAGATAGACGTGCTACATAGCGAAGATGCGGGAGCAGCGATGTCGAAAAGTATTGGAAGATACATAATAAGAACAGCTAGCGTACTGGAGAAGATAAAACCTGACGTCTTACTGATCTTGGGAGATCGCAGCGAAATGCTGGCAGGAGCAGTTTCGGCTACGTATATGGGCATATCTATAGCCCACATTCATGGTGGAGACATCTCAGGCAATGTTGACGAACCAGTTAGACATGCTATCACGAAATTTGCCCACATTCATTTTGCTGCCACCAAGGAAAGCGCTAATAGAATAATCAAGATGGGAGAAGAACCTTGGAGAGTTCATGTTGTTGGAGCCCCAGGCTTAGATTTAATTCTGAATGAAAAAATGCCTGAAACCGGAGAAATAGCAAGAAAGTATGGCTTAGACTTGTCAAATCCTATTATACTCGTTTTACAGCATTCGGTAATAATAGAAGCTGATGACGCCCCAAATCAAATTCGCGAAACACTAGAAGCAATCACAGAATTGGGTCATCAAACCATCCTAATATATCCAAATGCAGACGCTGGAGGCAGAAGAATGATAGAAATGATCAGAGAATATGAGAAGCACCCTTTCATTAAAACGTTTAGAAGCGTTCTTCATAAAGAGTATTTGAGCTTGATGAAATTGGCTAGCGTCATGGTTGGAAACTCAAGCAGCGGCATCATTGAGGCTCCGTCCTTCCGCTTGCCTGTTGTCAATATTGGGACAAGGCAGAAGGGAAGACAAAGGGCGGAAAATGTTATTGATGTAGATTACGACAAAGAAGAGATTAAGATGGCAATTCAAAAAGCGCTTTATGACAAAAAATTCAAAGAAAAAGTGAAAAACTGCAAAAACTTCTACGGAGACGGAAAAGCAGGGATGAGAATCGCTAATGTTTTGAGTGAAATAAAAATTGATAAAAAATTGCTAGAGAAGAGGATGACGTATTAAAATGAGATTTAAACATTGGGAGTATCCAGAAATCGAGGAAAGAAAACTAACCAAGTACAATTGGATGGTTCAGCATAAAGACAATCTCAAGCTGGGATACAAGACAGACATAGGTGCCTTCACTTACATCAACGCCAAAAATGGCGTGATAATCGAAGATTATGTGCAAATAGGCTCCCATTGTGCTATATATTCAATTTCGACTATAGACAATAAAGAAGGGCCGATAAAACTAAGGAAAAACTGCAAAATAGGCAGCCACAGCGTCATAATGCCTGAGGTCACCGTAGGCGAAAACTCAATCATCGGGGCTTTCAGCTTTGTAAACAGAGAAATCCCAGCCAACGTTATTGCCGCAGGTATTCCCGTAAGAATCATAGGGAAAATCAAGAATAGCAAAGAAAGATGAAATGTGTTAAGTCGCAAAGAATTCTTCGATGTTGTTTATGATGTAATCCATGTCGTTTTGTGTTAGTGTGGGATACATAGGTAACGTAAGAACTTGTCTGGAGATTTTTTCGGTTACGGACAACTCTCCGCCACTAAAGCCGATTTTCTCTCTATAGAAGTGTGTGAGATGGATTGGAGAGAAGTAAATCTTTGTCATAACGCCCTTCTCTGCCAAGTAGTTTTTGAGGTTATTTCTGACTTTTTCTTCGTTTTTAATTCTTATGGTATACATTTGGTAGATATGAAAGTATCCTTTAGGGGGGTTTGGTGGCTCTATTTCACTTATCTTCGAAATCTTCTTGGTCATGTTCGCCGCGTTTTTCCTCCTCATTTTAATTACTTTATCCAGCTTTCTAAGTTGAGAGAGACCCAACGCCGCAGTGATGCTGGATATACGCCAGTTGTAGCCTAGGGTTACGTAGTCCGCGGTCTTAATCGAGGTGAAGTAGCCCTCGGTTTCTGATCTACCATGGGATCTGATGAGTTTCAGTTTTTCATAGACTTCTCGCGAGTCGGTTACTATCATTCCGCCTTCTCCTGTCGTGATAACTTTGTTTCCACAGAAACTGAACATGGCTGCATCTCCGAATGATCCTACCCTTTTTCCGTGAATGTAAGCGCCTATGGACTCGGCGGCATCTTCTATGAGCAATAGTTTGTGATCTTCGGCTATCTCTTTCATTTCCCTAATCTGACAGGGTAGACCACCATAATGTATCGGCATAATCGCCTTTGTTTTGCTGGATATATTTTCTTTTACGTCTTCTGGGCTTAGACCGTAGGTTCTTTCTTCTACATCTGCGAATACGGGTTTTGCGCCGACGAAAAGCACGCTGTTTGCGGTTGCTATAAAGGTGAACGACGGAACGATTACTTCGGCCCCTTCTTTTATATTGTAGGCCAAGAGTGCTGCGTGTAGAGCTGAAGTTCCGGAATTGAAGGCTACGGCGTATTTCCTTCCGATGTAATCCGCAACTCTTCTTTCAAATTCTTCTATGTTAGGCCCTATAGCCCAAAACATTCCCTGCCTAAGGATTTCCGTGACACCTTTTACGTCTTCTTCATCCCAGTAAATTTTGTACAAGGGGATTTTCCAGGTAGACATGGAATATCACTTGGAATTATTGTATATCCTGTTGTAAGAGATTAGGTTTCTTTAATAGTGCATGCATGTCTCTTCTAAGATGATTTTTTCCATGAACTTCTTTGAACTGTGGGGTTTGTAGTCTAGCAGTATCTTTGCAAGAGTTATGTCGGCTATGGAGTCATACATGTTAAACTCCATTTTTTGATGCACCCATTTAGTTGAGGGATAGATCTTTTGTACTAAGTCTAAAATTTCTCTGATTTGGGTGCCCTTGCCAGATCCTATGTTGATGATTTTGTTCTTTGCTTTTTCGTACATGGCAGACTTGTAAAAGGCTTCTGCGACATCTCCGGCATAAACGAAGTCCCTATATTGGTAGGGACCATAACTTTTGATGGTCTTTCCTCTGGCAGCGGCTTTTAAGAATACGTTGATTACTCCTTTGCATCCTTTCCCATAGACATTAAAGAGTCTCAGAATGACGTATTCTAGGCCGAAATTGTCGTGATACGCGCGTATCATCTTTTCGCATATGTATTTATGCCACGAGTAGATGTTGGTTGGGTTGGTAGGGAGGTGTTCTTTTATTGGGAGTTGTTCGGTTATGCCGTAAATGGCTGCTGAGGAGGGGAAGAGTAGTTTCTTGTTACGGTGGGGTCTGCAGGCTTCTAGGACGTTTTGGAGGGACGTCACGTTTAGTCTGAAACTTTTTGTGGGTTCTTTTTGGGCGGTTCCGGCGTCCGGTAGCCCTACTAGGTGTATTATTACGTTGTGTTCCTTTATCACTTCCTTCAGTTTTTCGAAATCGAATATGTCGCCTTTTATGTATTTTCTAGGGGCGATGGAAGGTTTTCCTATGTCGTAAACACACACTTCATGATGGGCTTCTTTGAACTTCTTTACAATGCTTTGCCCTATGAAGCCGGATGCACCGGTGATCAAGACCTTCTTGTCATTTTCTGTAGACATTTATCCCATAATCCTTTTTGGCATAAAAATGTTACAACTTATCTATTAAATTAGTGTTAGTGCGCGCGTGTGAGTTTCTTTTTTTACTCCTATTTTCCATTTTGCGCGCGCTTTGCGAGAGCGGAAGATCGATTGCGCACAAATCGTTCTTTTTGGCACGCACACACTGCTTAGGCTTTTTAAACTTAAAACTCATTATGTAAACGGGTGTGTAAAATAAGAAAGGCCTTGATAACTGGAATTACCGGTCAGGATGGGCCATATTTGGCAAAGTTTCTGCTGAAGAAGGGCTACGAGGTTTACGGTACTTTCCGCAGATCATCTACTCCAAACTTTTGGAGACTATTGTATTTGAACATATTTGACAAAATCAAATTGATTCCAATGGATCTCGCAGATATGAGTTCCATCTTAGAATCGATAAAGATCAGTGAACCAGATGAAATATACAATCTTGCCGCCCAGAGCTTCGTCG
>CAYFUV010000060.1:0-2023 GCA_964346435.1 uncultured Candidatus Bathyarchaeia archaeon
GTCTACGCCGAACGCCACTCACCTTCATAGGACCAGTAACAAGTACAAAATTCTTGTCAATAACATCTACAATCACGCAACGCCTACCGGCCTCACCACCAGCAATCTTGACACATATCCTGCCGACCTCAACAGCCGCCAATACCAAACCTCCATCAGCCACTAAAAGCGAGCAGACTCATATTTATAACTTCATATATTGGAAGATTATCTGTTTTATTTCTTCCTCTTCAATTATTGAACACTTAAGGGAGATCATTCATGCGATGTGAAGCAGAAATCAGACGCATGCATGCATATTCTAGTATATTCTTCTAGAATTGTACTACATATATAAACCTCTAGAGACATATGTATAGTATCGGGGACGGTGGAGGATGAAGGTCAAAGAACTCTTGATAGTCCTTTTAATCCTCGGAATTGAGATAATCACCAGTCCGTTAGGCAGCCACATAGTTCGGTCATAAACAATCATTGCCTAGCCTGTTCAGTTCCCCATTCTTTTTTTGTCGCAAACCAAGAATATTATTCGAACCGAAATATTCCTAGGATTTCAATACGCCTTTATTAGTTTGCAGGCGAAGACTTTTGAGAGAACAATGCCAAAAAGAAAAATCATAGTTAAGAACCGTGTGTCGGTGTACAGTCTTAGACCTGAAGAAATACATGGAGTGAAAGTCATCAAGATTACTCATAAACTGAATGCCTATTTTTATAATCCTTCTAGCGAAAGGGAGCCTCTTTTCTGGGAGCACACCATATGTGGCGGAGGGAGAAGCTATATTGATATCCCAGAAAGTCTGAAAAGAATCTCTCCGATAATTGACGCTGAAGATATTTACTCATTCAAAGAGCTTTTGATTGATGGTGAACCTGTACCTTTCAAGAAGAACATTCGCCACATGAACTCGAATCAAATCGGGATGCATGTTACATATGACAGATTTCTTGAACCCAAGAGAACACGTCACGTGTGTACGCTTGATGAAGGATTGTACGAATATAATGACTCTCTTGGAGAGGAAATGAGGAGTCAAATCGAAAGGTTAGTGATTGTTATTGAGAAGCCTGAAAATCTACGAGTTAATGTCAACGTGTATGGAGAAAATGCTACCCTAAATGTATTATTGGATTCTTCACGGGTCTATTGCGTTGAGATACTTGGCTTGACCTCTAAAAATGGATTTTCAATAAAATGGTCGAAAGTTGGAACACTACAACTTGTCAGCCAGAAAATCCCCTTTGCCCGCACAAGGATCTTGGCATGTGTTACGTTTGCGTTTCTAGTGGCTCTCACAGCCGTGGTTATCGCTCAAAAAAACATAATGCTTTTGCCAATAGTGCCATTCAACATTATTGTAGGATTTCTGGCGTTGATTTTTGCCTTTAGTCCGCAGCATGCCCGTGAAATAATTAATGCCCTCAAGGAAATATATCAAGCCCTTACGAAATAATCTGCTTTGCATGCATGCACGAACATCGATCAATCGGTCGAATGCGTGGGCTTGATCACATTCAACCACAGTTTTATCTGAATGGTTTTGGGTTTATGGCGTAGCCTTTTGGTGCAGTTCGGACACTTGCCATTATAGTTCTGGATGATTTCATAGGGAGCTTTCACGTCTATCCCTTCACAAACCTAAGACTTTCCAAACAGCCACCTATCAACAACCAGACGCAAAGTCTCAAAGACCTCATCACTACCCGGAAGACTCACATCAAAAATCATATCAAAAGGAGAGAAATCCTCGCCCAAGCTGAACCCATACAGCGTCTCATAAATCGATCTTGTCCTTTCATCCTTTTCGCTCAGAATCTTCAAAGCATCCTCAGCGGGCATACCATCCCTCCCAGCAAGCCTCGACGCTCTAGCATCCTCAGAAGCCTCCAACCAAATCTTAAAGCCGCCGTCAAACAACCACGGCATCGTCCAACTATCCAAAACAACACGGCCCTCTCTAGCCTGCTCCAGCAACTTCGCATCAACCCTCCTGTCAAACTCAAAATCATCCATTCTCTCCTC
>CAYFUV010000061.1:0-2179 GCA_964346435.1 uncultured Candidatus Bathyarchaeia archaeon
AATTCTTCTCTTGAATTCTTGAACCAACATTTGATAGCACTGACTTGTAGAAGTCAAGAATTAAATGTGTGCTAATTCGCAGATTCTTTCTATTCTTTTCTTTTTCAAAAAAGTAATTAGCTAGTTCAATGTATTCGGCAAGCTCTTCGAAATCACTAAAATTGGATTCCATTAAAGCCTCGTCCTCTTATTAAGAAGTAGATATAAGCTATTCGAAATTTATTATATTGGTTCTCAATTGCATGTGTGTGAGTAAGAGAGTATGTGAGTACGAGCATGACTGGATGATTAAGAGAGAGCGTTTGGGTTTGGGGCGCGCGAAACGAAAGAAAACAGTGGAATCCTCGAATAATAAGAACCTAGAGGTTACAATCGTAATGGAAAGTGACCTAGAAAAATTCCATAGGTTAAAAGACGAAGGTTACAGATTAACAAAGAAGGTAATATCGGTCAATCAATCAATTACCCCCTCAGAAATAGTTACACTTACTCTGAAGAAAGAGGATAAGGAAATAGTCTTTTCATCGTCGGACCCAGAACTTCTTTCGTATGTTATTCACTTAATGAGCATACCTCACTTAGAAGATGAGGATTCAGACTTTGTATATGTAGAGAATACGAATAAATACTTTGATATTCAGAAAGATGTTCTTAATCTACTGAGTGGAGAAACAAAAAATTTTTTGATATATGAGAGTCCGATAAGTCTTTCTAAAAAAGATAATGAAGAAATTATTGCGTGGCAGAGAAATTGGATTCTCTCAGAAAAGGGCATTGGAGTTTTTAATACCAAATTATGTCAGATATTCTACGATATTGGGATTTTGTTTAGAAAAGGAAGAAATTACGAATTCAAGATATTACAAAAAGAAAAAATAAGCCTTGATGATGTTAACAGCCTTCTTGAAGATAGCAGAAAAGCAGATTTAGCAATTTGTTTTAGTGCATTCGTTGTGTGTCCCAAAGTCCATTCGAAGAAAAATCAATCATCTGATGCAATCATTGGTTTGATTGTTTATGATTTGAAGAATCGGCAAACTCTTTCGTTTAATCTAAATTCTCTTGGGCAATTCCAACGTAAAATATCGAACGTAGGTCATCACGGTCTCTGGGAATGTATTAATGAACTTTTCAATCGAACTCAGAATGAAAAATGCTTTAGAAGTTATCTTCCAGTTCCAATTAATCTAAGAGATTACACTCCATTACCGTGGTTTTGTGTAGCTTTTATAAAAGGTGTTAAGGAAGAAATAAATCTTGGTAAAATAAAATTTGATCTGCCTTTGTTTCTGGTCCTTGGTACTCCATTATTATTGAAAGGTATGCTAAGTTACGATTTTGACCCTAAAAAGCAGAGAGCTCTATTTATGCTTGAGTTTAGAGAAGACGAAGAACGATCTTTTCATCAGGTCCGATTTGACATGTCAAGGGGGGAGCCCAATTTGCATATTGATTATGAAATATTTCCTGAGAAAGGTTCTAGCTTTAAGAGAGTAGGACATTCTATTGTAAATTACAAAGAACTATGGGAATTTAGCGAAAAACTAGCTATAGGTTTTCTTCTAGCATCTTCTTATGATATTAATTTTGAGAAACTAGTAGTCCCGACTAGATTGAGTGGAATTAGTGAGGCGTTCAAAAAAAATCCTTTAGCAATATACGCACTCTTTGTTAGAAGCATGGCAAGTAGACCTTTTAGAATCTTAAAAGAGAATTTTGAATTATTTGAAGCTTTTTCAAAAATTATGAAGAAAGAGAAAGTTACTAACAAAGATGCAATAAGTACTCTTCACGAATTAGGTTTGTTACACAAAGGCAAGTTAACAATTATGGGAGATATCATTAGAGCAAGAATATTACAGACTACAACCCAGAAATAATAATTCCTTTGGGTTTGCGCGAGTATCAGTCTTATTCGATTATGAGGGGTAATTTTTCTTTGACTTTTTACCCCTCACTCTATTTACACTCTATCCATCCTTCCTCATTCCTATTCCATTAGGAACCTATCCAAATGAGGGGTAAGCAGGTCTTTTAGCCATCCGTTAACCGTCGTCCTAGGTTGGTTGGTTGGTTGGATAAAACTTTAACCTTTTTCTCTCTGCTATTTTCTGACGTTACCTGACGTTACCTTCTTTGCTGTTTTCTTCTCTTATCTTATATGTCCCTGCTCTCCGCT
>CAYFUV010000062.1:0-2017 GCA_964346435.1 uncultured Candidatus Bathyarchaeia archaeon
CAGATTGCAACAGAAAAATGCACCCCATCTGCACCTTGAAAAAGGCCTTATCACCTTTGGGGCTTAATTTTCGAATACACGAGTGGCTAAGAACCGAGGATCACACCCTGGCTGTCTCGTGTGGGGGGGCATTAGATTCTGGAAAGCGCGTCTGTGGCGGATGATATGACAGTTTTATGAGCTGAATAAGATACTTAGATAATTTTGAGAGATCAAAAATTCCAGAACCTGGTGAAAATGGCATTCCGAAACTTGACGAAAAGAGGTGAGGAGGGAAAATGTGATTTTTTAGGGGTAAGTGTGATTTTTTTTGTTGACAAGGCTAAATGGTGCATGGTATGAGCCATTTAAAAGCGGGGAGATATGTACGAAAAGCGGACCTTCGGATTGGGTAAGATCGCGAAAATGTTTAATATCAATCGCCATTTCATTCTCCATTTAGTAGATACGGGGATTATTAAGCCAGTGTATGATGTAAGAGGGCGAGGAAAGGTTAGGCTTTATTCATATGTGAATCTTATAGAAATAGGTCTATTTATCCAACTGACTAAACTCAATTTATCCCATAATAAGATTAGCATTTTATTGGATATGGCGCGGGGAATGGCTGAGGCAGGCTCACTTGAGGCGGTAGTTTATCTTGGTGTGATTGCGCGTACAGATGGGACTTCTTTTGGAATATGCGTTTATGGGGAGTTCGAAATTTTACCAGAAGATGCTTTAAAGACAATTAGGACATATTTCAGCAGCAGAGGTACATGGGTTACGCGAAAAGGAAGACCGTTGAAATTAATAGCGCTTCCATTAACAGAAGTGACACCAGGATTTATTAATAAAGAGGAATATTCCTATTTATTTCTAGTTAGCGTTCGAAATATCAAGAGAGATATTGACTCTAAGATAGCGGAATTGGATTAATTTTTTTATTGATAGATGTAAAAGGGTACAACCATTAACAAAAGCTCTCTATAAGACTTTAGGAGGCATTAATGGGAAGTTTAGAAAGTCTAAGAAGGTATACCCATTTGCGAAAAGATGGGAAGTTGCCGTGGCCTTTTGGTTATAACGCTGTAGGTAGCGCTAGCAACGCACCGCTGGCATGGGCGGTATTAACATTGGAGGAAAAGCTCGCAATATCGCGCCATAACCCCTTCAAAAGAGAGCGGAATGAGGCTCTCATCGGGCTGCACGAACGCGGATTAACACAGGAAATCCTCAGAGATCTGTCCGGTCTTCATCTTCATACGATTGAGAGAATAACCAAAAAAAAGAGATCAAAACGCAGATATGAGGGCGGCATTGAGATTTCTTAAGGATTCAAAAAACAAAGAGGAAATCGCTTTAGCTCGGGCGGATTTGCTTAAGAGAGTAGATGAATTTGTAAAGGCCAATCATGAGGGCATAGGGATTACCGCATCAATTAAAAAATACCTGAAACTCTTCAACCGTGGCCTCATCGATCAAGACATAAAGAAGAGGAATCGAGATAGGACTGTGGGCTTGTCAACTTATTACGATTACAGAGATAACTTCAAGCGAAATGGATTACCTGGACTCATCGAGGGGTATAAAAATCCAGGCGTCCGTATAGCTTTAGAAATAAGAAAAGAAATAGAAAAGCTCATCTGGAGGGATCACCTGATCCGGTCCAGAGATATCGAGGAATGCCTTAAAATGCAGTTCTCAAAGGATGAGATCCCTTCGTATTCAACTATCAATAGATACATTCATAATTATAAGAGAGAGAACTGGCCTGCGTTAATCTTGAAGCATGAGGGGAAGAAAGGCTTGCGAGACCGGGGCATGGAGGTCGCGATAGGACAGAAAGATGAAGGTATAATACGACCCAACCAACGCTGGGAAATCGATACGACCCTGGCTGATATTTTTACGCGCCTCAAGGTTCAAGATACTACCCTCAAGAGCCAGGACGGGAAGCGATATAAGCTCATCGGGGATATTGATGTCTATAGTCGATCCCTCAAATTTTACCTGGTGGAAAGGGAAAGAGCCGACG
>CAYFUV010000063.1:0-2731 GCA_964346435.1 uncultured Candidatus Bathyarchaeia archaeon
TTATTTTAGCAATTGCGCTAATTATTCTTTTTTAAAAGTCTTTTACCGAATTATTCTCTTATTCTAAAAAACATTTCCATCTATTAAATCATTATTTTTTAAGTTCCTTATGAAAATACTAGAACTTAAAAGAAAGAGGCTATTAGATACGGGAATTGTATTGATCATTTGTTAGTTCAGAGTGTGATACCGTTGAATAAAATGCTAGGACTTCTCCAACTGATTCGTCCTATTAATTGTACCATGATGGGTTTTGCAACTCTGATAGGAGTATTATTATCGGGCATAAGATTATTCGATTTAAACGAATATTTTATTGCCCCTCTCCTCGGATTCATAACCGCTTTCACTTTTACAGGTGCTGCCATGGCCATAAACGATTATTACGATAGAGAAATTGATGCAATAAATGAGCCAAATCGCCCAATACCCAGCGGATTGATCAAACCTTCGGAGGCCTTAACTCTAGTTTCATTTCTAGTCGCAATTGGATTGATTGCCGCCTTTTTCACCAGCATACTATGCTTAATCATTAGCTTATTCGCGCTAGTGATCTTTATGGCTTATTCCACTAAGGGAAAACGCACTGGCCTCTTAGGCAATTTTTTGGTAAGTACATGCGTTGCAATTCCATTTATCTATGGAAGTTTTACTATCAGCAATGAGATAAAACTAAATGCTATTCTATTTTCTATTCTCGCATTTTTATCGAATACTGGTAGGGAGATTACAAAAGGGATTGCGGATATAGAAGGAGATCGTTCAAGAAATATACGAACGATAGCGGCCATTCAGGGGGCGCATAAAGCTGCGATAATGGCCTCTGCGTTCTATATTTTGGCAGTAATTCTAAGCATATTGCCGTGGGCATGGGGACTTGTGTCTATCTGGTATGTACCGCCAATCATCATAACGGATACAGGCTTTATTCTTACCTCGATTTTGCTAATTAGAGACCATTCAAGAGATAACGCAAAAAGAATAAAAAAAATGGTATTAATTTGGATGATTGCTGGCCTAATCTCTTTTGTACTAGGGATTATGGCTTAACGCACGTAGAAATGAAAAAAGGTATTGGCTAAGAAAGGTCGTCCCAGCTATCGATGATGTCACAAATTTTTCTCTTTCGTATCCTTCCCCATTTAGGGATGCAGTTAAGCGGTACGAGTCTCTGTGAGCGTCTGATTTAACGATTACCTACGATCCGATATCAGTCGTGCCTCTAACCAGAAACTCGTCATTGGTCAGAATAAAGCGATGATCGGCCTAGCGGGCGCTAGTTCACAGTTACCGATATCACAACGGATCTTCGGCTTTTGAGTTTTCTTTCTTTATGAATAAGGCTATAACTCATTTCTTCTCTTTTCCTTTTTGAGTGCGCGCTGTAAGATAAAGTATGAATGATACAATTATGATAGATAGAATGACCGCTAATATTATACCTGCTGAGGCTTGCGCGCCAACCGGGATTGATGGATCCGTCGTTTCTGAATAGGTAATAGAAGCTTCGGGTGAAATGAACATCTGGGGATCTTGATGTTCAACAACATATCTGTTTTCTGGATCAATTATTGCCCACCTAAGCATCTGTTCTTTTCCATACTCGTATGCTTCCTCAATAGTTCCACCTTCCCCAATTTTTTTCCAAAAAGGGTGAAAAAATATCGAGCCGGAATTTCCAAAAATTTCTTTGCTAGTTTCCTTCAAGATAGTTCCCGATTCCCAATAATACCAAGCGTCATTATTGTCTGCAGCAGAAGCAACAATTATCCTTCCAGGCCCTATCAAGGAAGAGGCAAAATTTCCGCTGTTGCAAAAATCTAGGAGAACCACAATCTTCTTACATTGAATCTCGTTTAGCCACTCGGCAAATTCTTCCTCATTCAAAGACTCACCAACTTCAAAAATAAAATTCGTAGACGTCTTATTATCAGATTCTCCATGATCGACAAGGTAAATCATCAATTCATCTTTTGGATCAATGATCGAGGCTAAGTTCTGCATCTCTTCATGAAGTCTCTCCTTTGTGACGTTTTCATTCTCGAAATCAATTACCGCGTTTTGGAGATCATTGTGATCTTTACCATACACATCGATAAAATCATCATTTACATGATAAAGCATAAGAACGATCTCATCGTCAGAGTATCCAAGTTCTTTCAAGATCCAATAGGCCTGAAGCGCCTGAGCCGGAAAACTATCAACATTATAGGCATTCGCACAAACAAAATCATCTGAGGAATTAATTATAAGTGCAAACCTATCGGTATGGGCTTCCCCAATCGGATTTGAAACCATAATAAAGGTTAGAGATATGCAGAGTAATGGCAGTATTACTTTTTTCATCTTCAAATCCGTATTGTAAGAAGCTGAGTTAAAAAGTTTGCATATATATGACGCTGAGAATACGGCTAGCGCTGATATATCAATTCTTACTCTTTATCGTTTTCGAAGGAACAAAAAATGTTACTTAGTGACTTTCGAAGTATTCTTAAATATAGGCTCTATTATTAGAGTTTAAAGTGAAAAACTTTGTTTAGTCGACAGCTGTTGTTTAATTATCGATTGAGGATTCTATCCGTAATCTTGATGCTGCTTATCTCTGAGACGGCGGCAGCTCTACCCGCATATGCGCAGAACATCTCGCTTGAGAAGACTTGGGGAGGTTCGCGCTTTGACCATGGCGCTAGTGTTGCGGTCGACTCTTCAGGCAACATCTACGTAGCTGGGA
>CAYFUV010000064.1:0-1710 GCA_964346435.1 uncultured Candidatus Bathyarchaeia archaeon
TGCATTTGTAGACATTCATCATGACCTTGGCGACATATTAGCAGAAGGGGAAAATAAAGTGGCAGTTCGTTGGAATAATATTACTGCCACTCACATAGGAGAGTTCCAAGGAATACCACCATCTGGCAAGAAAGTGTCTTTCAGTGCGATGCATTTTCTAACTATCAAGGATGGCAAAATTGTAGAACATTGGATAAGTGCAGACATGATGGGGTTAATGCAGCAGATTGGAGCGATACCTGCACCACCTACTACTGGTAGTAGTACTACAGCTCACTCTTGATGATGGATCAACATCAGCCTAGCAAATGACAGTTGTTGACAGCTAGTTTTTTGAATATGAAAAATGTCTAGATTTAACATTGCTCT
The DNA here is from genome assembly GCA_964346435.1 of uncultured Candidatus Bathyarchaeia archaeon. GTDB lineage: Archaea > Thermoproteota > Bathyarchaeia > 40CM-2-53-6 > RBG-13-38-9 > JAOZGV01. The sequence goes on from CAYFUV010000064.1 coordinate 370, forward strand.
GAGGTCGTGGGTTCAAATCCTACGAGTAAGATTAGGGATTTTATTTACTATCCTCATTTTGTCCCTACTACACATATAGCTTCATTAGTCATCCTCACACTGCGTGTATCCTTCTCAGCATATTTTCTGGCGGATTCAGTGATTGCTTTCAATATTTCTTCTCTTCTTTCCTGTGGTTGATTTGCCAATATTGCCTGAACGGGAGCAGCTGTCTCGTATACATAACTCGTGTAAACTTCGGCTGAATCAAAGTTAAGACTCCCCTCCATTCTTTCAATTGTAACGTTTTTGAATCCAGACTCGATAAGGGAATTCCTAAGCATATTTTCATCTGACAGGCTAAACGGTCCAGGGGTGCCTGGGGTTGGCGGCGGATTTTTAGTTTCCTTCATTACGGTATTAAGTGCTACTGTAATAAAGGGAACTTTGTCTGATGAAGCCCAAACAGCGGCTGCTAAACGCCCACCATCTACTAATGATTTGTAAATGTTTGACAAACCAGTTCTTAGATCTGGTAAAAACATCAACCCAAATCTGCAAAGTGCTGCATCAAATGTTGAAGCTGGTAAGTCAATTGTTTCTGCATCACCCTCTTTGAATTCAATTATCTGCTCTAGACCTAAAGAGATAGCTCTCTGCTTTGCAATGGACAACATCTGTGATGAGATATCTATAGCTAACACATGACCACCACTATTACCAACTTGCTTTGCTGCGGTAATGGCTGGTTCTCCTATACCCGTCGCTATATCGAGAACTGTAGAACCTCGTTTTATCTCTGCAAGTTCTATTAACCGCCTGCTAACTTTCTCAGCAGCGGTCTCGGTTATCTTCGACCACTTTTGCCAACCATCAGCTACACTATCCCAGCCTTGACGTTGACCCTCCTTATACTGTTTTGAGTCTTGAGTTGACATACCAATTCTTCTTTGATTGAGGATCTATGACATAAATCATTTTCTGCAAAAGCTATTTGTGTAATAATAGTTTGTATCCATGTTAATATCTAATAGGGATTGTCTTGTGTTTTTTCACATTTTCGGTCTTTATAAAATCTACACTAAACCAAATAACATTCATCGAGATAAAGAACAACATCTATCGATACGAGGTCCATTCTCTACTACCGTCTTTATCCCTATGTAAATGGCGATACCACCAACACTTATGACCAACATCCTCATCATTTTTTTCTTTCTTCTCTTTTTTTCTAATGATGATAAAGCAAATCATCATTCCATCCCTAAAGAAGAAAGAAATCTAGCAGCATCAGGAGCAGGACGAGCATCATTGAACCTTAGGTCGTGGGTTCAAATCCCCTCTCCCAGCGCTCATTATAAT
>CAYFUV010000065.1:0-16707 GCA_964346435.1 uncultured Candidatus Bathyarchaeia archaeon
ATTCGTAGATTTGGCAATGCAAAAAAACCCATTCAAAATGCCTTGAGGGAAATTTTAATCGACATATTAAAAACAGACGAAAAAGTAGATTTTTTTAAAATTTTGGAAAGCAAGAAAAAACGTAATGAGCCAGCAATAGTAGTGTTCGTGGGCGTAAATGGCACTGGAAAATGTGTAAATGCAGATTCTCTAATTCCTGTTTTTGATGGAGAATCAAGACATATAGAAGATATTTACAAAGAGGTCGCAAAAAGGGGAATTAGACTTGATGATGGAGAAGAGAATGTCTGTGTAGACGCTAAGGCCGAATTTAGAATCCCATCAATAGATCTTGAATCGTATAAGATGCAAGAAGTGGTACCATCGGTTTTTTGGAAGATCAGAAATAGAGACCCATTATTGAAGATCGAATTCAATAATGGTATGGAAATTCAAGTAACGCCTGAACATCCCTTCTTCACCAGACTAAATGGAGTGATTCAGAGGGTAGAGGCTAAAAACCTTGTCAAGAATTCTCATACTATGATAATGGAAAAATTTATGCCCAATATGGAATCTAATCAATCGATTGGATGGGCTAAGATCAAGAGTATAGAGGAATTTGATGGCCCAAAATTTGTGTACGATTTAACTGTTCCCCACCATCACAATTTTATAGCGAATAATATTGTAGTACATAACACTACAAGCATTGCGAAACTTGCGCACTTACTATTAAAGAAAAATTATTCTGTAGTTATCGGTTGTAGCGATACTTACAGAGCCGGATCGATCGAGCAAATGGAAGAACATGCGAGGCGAATTGGGGTCAAAACCATAAAGCACAGATACGGATCTGATGCCGCGGCTGTTGCCTATGACTCAATAAATTACGCACGATCTAAAGGAGTAAATGCGGTGCTGATAGACACAGCAGGGAGAATGCAGACAAATCAGAACCTTCTCGATGAGATGAAGAAAATAGTTAAAATCTCAGAACCGGATCTTACGATATTAGTAGTAGATGCCCTAACAGGTAACGATGCTGTAGAGCAGGGAAAAATTTTCAACGAAGCAATAAAATTAGATGGGATCATACTTGCAAAATTGGATGCAGATGCAAAGGGTGGAAGTGCGATATCCCTATCGCATATTACAGGAAAACCGGTGTTGTTCGTTGGTACAGGACAGAAATACGATGATTTAATGGAATTTGACAGTAAATTTATAATCGATAATATACTCCCCAATTAATTCTTAATATTAAGAATTGGATAAAAGGAAGTTGTAACTTTGCCAAAGAAGATTTCTAAAGAAAAAAAACCCACGCGCGTTAAAAAAATTGAAAAAATCAAAGCTGAGCCTAAACCTAAGACGCCTAAGATCAAAACTAAGCCAAAAAAAGTTGAAACTAAGCCTAAACCTAAAGTAGTAAAAGCTAAGCCAAAGGCAAAACCAAAGAAGGTCGAAACGAAGCTTAAACAACCCAAAATGAAGCCTCGTCCTCTACCCGAGACGCCCAAGATTCTAGGAGTCGTAGCAAATTACAGATTGGGCATGGCTAGTCAGCATTGTAAAGAGTTTTTGATAAGAATACAAAATGTGGAAAGCGAAGGGGAGGCATGTAAATATATTGGACGCAAAGCAATATGGAGGTCCGAGGGGAACAAGAGAATTGCTGGCAAGGTTCTTGGAGTTCATGGTAAAAGAGGAGTTCTTAAAGCAAGGTTTAGAAAAGGCCTTCCTGGTCAAGCTATTGGAACGAATGTAGAAATCATCTGAAAGCAACGATTATTTTTCATAATGAAAAGTGCTTTCGCGCGTAATATAGTTATTACGATCAGTACTGTTTGAGGTACAATCATCTATGAAAGTCGTTGTCGGCTCTATAAATTCGATTAAAGTAAAAGCCGTTGAGAGTGTTTTTTCAAAAATTTATACTAAAAAGCCTTTAGAAATTCTCGGAATAAAAGTAGATTCTAGAATATCAACACAGCCTATCAATGAAGAAACTTTTAAAGGCGCAATTAACAGGGCCAAAGAAGCCATACTTAAAGACGACGCCGATCTTTCCGTTGGAATAGAAGCTGGTATTTTTAGATTTCCTTTTACAATCAGCGGTTACTTGGATATGCACTGGTGCGCAATTTTAGATAAAGATGAAGGGCTAACAATAGGTTGTAGTTCAGGTTTCGAATTACCGCCAAAAGTAATACCCAGAATAATAGAAGAAGGGAAAGAGGTCGGAGAGATTATGGATGAAATTGTTGGCATAAATGAAGTTGGAAAAAAGATGGGGGCGATAGGCATACTATCAAATGGCATAATGAATAGAATGTGCCTGAATTAGCAGGCCATATTGATGGCCATGATTCCACGAATTAATGAGAAAGATTACCTTCGCATAATAAAATAATTCAAGGCGGGTATTAGATATGCTAAACAAATAATGAAATGGCGTGCTAAAATATCACATGTTACATAAAGTAGATAGTATGAATATCATTAAAAATTGCAATTACGAAGGCATAATATCGAGTTATGGAGCAAATGATGAGCCAAATGCAGCACCTATTGGATTTGTTTTTCAAAACTCGAAAAAAATTCACCTATCCCTGTATAAAGGAACTAAAACTCTTGATAATCTAATATACACGAAATGCGGTGTAGTCAATATAACTCATGACGCAGAGTTATTTTATAAAACGGCTTTTAAGGAAAGTAATCCTTTTGGCAGACTTCCTCCAGAATTATTTCAACGAGCAGAAAAAGTAAATGCTCCTCTAATTCCATCAGCACATATAAACATTGAGTTTACTGTGGACAGTATAAAAGAACTTAATAACAAAACAGTTCTCATTTGTAAAATTGTTAATATTAAAAAAAATTTTAAAGAAATAGAACCTTATTCAAGAAGTTTGTTCGCGACTATCGAATCAATAATCCATACAACAAGAATCAAAGCATTTTTTACCGAAGGCAAGAATAAAGAAGCGGAAGAATTAATAAAATTAGTTGAACACTACAAGAAGCTTGTTAAAAGAGTTTCTCCAGACTCCAAATATTTGAAGATAGTTGAGGATTTAATAGACAAGTTCGACCTTTGGAGGAGGAATAGTGCGGCTAACGATTAGAACCCCGTCAAGGTTGCATTTTTCCTTGATAGATATGAACGGATCACTGGGTAGGGTAAATGGTAGCATAGGTCTGGCGATAAATTATCCAAATTTTATAGTAAAAGCGTCCCCAAGTTCAGAATTGAAAACCTTAGGAGGGGGGGTTTATTTAGTAAAAAGAGCTGCCTCGATTTTCTACAAACAGTTTGAACTAAAAATGAGAGCAACTCTCGAGGTAAAAAGTACAATACCAAGACATGTTGGTTTAGGTTCTGCTACACAGACGTTATTGGGCGTGGGAACAGCTTTGTCAAGAATTCATGGTATTAAGCTCAGTGCCTTAGAGCTGGCTAGAATCATGGGTAGGGGCGGTACCTCAGGAATAGGTGTGGCGATACATCAATCTGGAGGATTCGTTCTTGATGGGGGGCATAATCTAAAGTTAAAAAAGGAAGAACTATTTGTTCCCTCAAGCGCTTCGACGTCTCCTCCTCCTCCAACCCTTATCAGATACGATTTTCCAAAAGAGTGGATGTTTGTTATTGCGATCCCAAAAGTTCAAAAAGGTTCACATGGCATGAAAGAGGTCAACATATTCAGAGAGAGGTGCCCTGTTCCTTCTGAGGATGTCGGTTCTATTTGCCGAATAATTCTAATGAAAATGCTACCGAGCCTTGTAGAAAAAGATATCGAGGGGTTTGGTTATGGATTGAATGCACTCCAAGATTTGGGTTTTGCTAAAGCAACTCAAGATCTAATGCACCCAACGGTTAATGCATGTTTAAGATTTATGAGGGAGAACGGAGCACATGGGTCGGGACAAAGTTCCTTCGGGCCTACAACATATGGCCTTGTAGACGGGGAAAGCGAGGCAAAAAAACTAAGTTCCAAAGTTGAAAAATTTCTCGAGGAGAAATCTATCGAAGGAGATGTCTTTTATTCCGATGCGAACAATAAAGGAGTTGAAGTTAAGATATATGCCGAAAGCTAAGAACAGTAAGGGTAAATTAAAACCACTCATAGTAACAGGCACCCTGGCTCTGGATCTAGTCAAGGAAAACATAATGAGGAGCAAAGTTGATGCAGAAGTCTTATCATTACCGATTCAAGTTGCCGCTCTAATAAATACTAAATATATAGCCAAATCACTCAATCCGAAAAATCTGGAAGAAGCGAACATGATATTAATCCCAGGAATGGCATTTGGAGATTCTCAAATCATCACCGAAACAACCGGTTTGCCCACATTCAAAGGGCCAAAATATGCTGCAGATCTTCCAGTAATTCTAAACAATCTAGACGAAGTGAATCTATCGACTACAACACCAGCTTGTGAACTAATGCAAGAAAAATTAAGAAAATCAATTTTGAGCGAACTTTCGATTCTTGAAAAGAAGGATAAAGCAAGAATAAAGAAAGGAACCGCGATTCCGATTGGAAAAGGATCTAAAAAAGTTTGGATAGGAAGAGGGTTAAGACCTCGCATCCTTGCAGAAATTGTTGATGCCCCAAATTTACCAGACGAAAAAATTGGAGAGTTAGCAAGATATTTTGTCAATTCGGGAGCAGATATTATTGATGTAGGAATGTTATCCGAAAAAAGTGAGCCAAAGGAGTTAAAAAGAGTTCTTAGAACTGTAAAAAAAGCTGTAGATAGCCCCATTAGCATAGATACAAATGATGTCGATGAGATAAGAGTTGCAGTCGAAGAAAAGATTGACCTGATCCTTAGCATAAACGCCCAGAATATGAGGGAAATATCAAAATTTACGCTCAATGCCCCAGTAGTTGTAACACCCATCGATAAGAATGGCATGTGCCAAAATGATGTTTCTGAAAGGGTTGATCAACTTGAAAAAAATGTGCTTGAAGCCAGCTCTCTTGGATTTGAAAGAATAATAGCGGACCCTATTCTAAATCCGCCTTTTACTCCAAGCTTGATGAATTCGATAAATGGTTATATCGAGTATTCTAAGAAAGACCGATCAACCCCGATATTCTTTGGTCTCAGCAATGTAACAGAACTCGTAGACAGCGATTCTATCGGAGTGAATCTAATACTCACTTCATTGGGATTGGAATTGGGAGTAAGTCTTATTCTAGCTACGGAGGCTAGCCATAAAACCAGAGGTTGCGTTAAAGAAATTTCAACAGCCATCGATATGGCCATTCTAGCGAAAAGTAGAAAAGGACCGCCTAAAGATTTGGGCTTGGACTTGCTTAAGCTGAAAGAGAAAAGAAGGATCGAAGAAATCTACAATGCCGAGATTGAATCAGAAGTAGAGGTTGTTAGATCATCTGAAAGTTCGAAGACGAGTTTCGATAGAAAAGGTTATTTCAAAATAATGGTAGATAGAAAGGACAGAAAAATTGTGGCTATTCATTATCAACTTGATCGTAAACCAGATATTATCTTTAAAGGTAAGGACCCGCAAAGCATATACAAATCAATTCTTGAAAGGGACTTGATTTCTACAATGGAACATGCGTGTTACATTGGCTTGGAATTATCTAAGGCAAAGGAGGCTATGACATTAGGAAGGGGTTATTTTCAAGATCGCCAACTCTTCGGTAACTCAATCTAGCACCCTAATCAGTCATTCTTATATATTACGATCAGAATTTGCATTATTCTAAAAGCCCTAGAAGGCTTACAAAAAGGGATAGCGCGCGCGCTAATAATCACAAGATTTAGTAGATTGTAATTTAGGCTTAGAAAAATTCTATGAAGGGCATGAGATTGAGCGAAACTAAAAAAGTAACTATGCCTCTATGTAATTGGTGCGGAAAAATAATTGTTCCGAAAGAACGAGCTGTTAAATTCCTATGTCCTAATTGCGACGAGGTAATCATTTGGCGCTGTGAGAAGTGTAGGCTTTTTGGGAGAGCTTATAAATGCCCAAAATGCGGGATGGAGGGTCCATAAAAAGGAGTTTGATAATCTTGGCAGATTTAATTGCTTCAACTAAAATTTTTCCTGCTGAAGTGAGTACTGATTTAGATAAATTAAAAGAACAGATCGAGAAAAAATTACCAGACTATGCATCTATTCTCAAATTTGAAGAGGAACCAGTAGCGTTTGGATTAGTAACTCTTATTGCACACATAAAGATGCCTGATGAGGAGGGCAAGATGGAAGAAGTCGAAAAGCGAATATCCTCTATAGCCGAAGTGAGCGAGATACAGGCGATATCAGTTAGTCGGATATGATGGTTCTCTTTTCATTAGAGTCCTATTTTCATATAAATTAATCAAAGCGCGCATTCTTTTAATTTCAAATATATAAAAAAAAAGGGACAAATGTTAATAAGTGTCGAATTTAAATTAATGGCATGTCGAGAATAGATAGCATAAAATGCCCCTCGCTAGCGCGTTTTTTTCTAATTACTGTTAAGTCAATCTCAATATTTGGAAAGGGAATAAACTTTGGAAATTAAGGAAGTGCAGCTAAAAGTTGCCGATGCTAAGCAAAGAGATGTCGGTCATGGAAAAGTCAGAATAGATAATGAAACTATGCGCAAGCTAGGCATAACTGCTGGAGACTTTATTGAAATACGGGGTAAAAAAACTACAACTGCGATATCTTGGCCAGCGTATAATGAAGATCAGGGCAAAGGCACAATCAGAATGGATGGTCTCATTAGGAGAAACACCGGAGTGGCTCTAAACGAATATGTGACCATCAGAAAGGGAGAAGTCAATGATGCTCAAACGATAGTATTCGCTCCAACAGATGTGCGTCTAAATGTTGATGATGAATTTATAAATTTTGTAAAGAGAAGATTCATGGACATGCCCCTAATGGAAGGAGATATGGCACTCCTTTCTGTTTTCGGTAGTGCGGTCCCACTCATGGTTGCGAGGACAAAACCCAAGGGCGCGGTCAAAATAGTCGAAAATACAGCAGTAAGCGTTCTTACCGAGCCGGCTCCTGAGAAGAAAGGAATACCAATGGTTACCTATGAGGACATTGGAGGCTTACACGAACAGATACAAAGAATAAGAGAGATGGTTGAACTCCCCCTAAGACACCCAGAGCTATTCCAGAGGTTGGGCATAGACCCCCCTAGAGGTGTTTTCTTATATGGCCCGCCGGGATGTGGAAAAACTCTTCTCGCGAAAGCTGTGGCAAACGAGTCTGACGCCAATTTCTATGTAATCTCGGGTCCAGAAATAATGTCAAAATTTTATGGAGAGTCAGAAGCCAGATTGAGGGAGATATTCCAAAAAGGTCAGGAGACAGCCCCGAGTATTATCTTCATCGATGAAATGGATGCCATAGCTCCCAAGCGTGAAGAAGTGACAGGGGAAGTAGAACGGAGAGTCGTAGCTCAGCTACTATCTTTGATGGATGGCATGGGTACCAGAGGAAATATCATAGTTATTGGCGCTACCAATAGACCAAACGCCATAGATCCCGCATTGAGAAGACCTGGAAGATTCGACAGAGAGATCGAGATAGGGGTCCCAGACAAGAAAGGTAGGCTTGAGACTTTGCAGATTCATACCAGAAATATGCCTTTAAACAAGGACGTTGATTTAAAGAAATTATCTGAAATAACTCACGGTTATACTGGAGCAGATATAGCAGCGCTCTGCAGAGAATCAGCAATGAAGGCTTTGCGAAGATATATCCCGGAGATAAACCTCGAAGACGAGAGGATCCCTCGCCAAATACTAGACAAGATGCAAGTCGTAATTGGAGACTTTAGGAAGGCTTATCGTGAGATAACTCCGACTGCCATGAGGGAGGTCTACGTTGAAGTACCCAACATAAAATGGCGTGAGATAGGGGGTCTTCCTGATGTAAAACAAGAGCTTCTAGAGGCTGTGGAGTGGCCATTAAAGAAGCCAAAATCTTTCAAAAGAATGGGCATAAATCCCCCTAAAGGCATCTTTCTATATGGCCCGCCAGGATGCGGTAAAACTCTTCTAGCGAAGGCGATTGCCACTGAAAGCGAGGCAAACTTCATCTCAATAAAGGGCCCAGAAGTATTCTCAAAATGGGTCGGTGAGAGCGAAAAAGCGATTAGAGAAGTCTTCCGAAAAGGTCGAACTGCATCTCCAGCGATAATATTCTTCGATGAGTTTGATGCGATCATACCCAGAAGAGGCATGGGATACATGGACTCGGGCGTTTCCGAAAGAGTGATAAGCCAATTGCTTACAGAATTGGACGGGATAGAGTCTTTAGAAAACGTAGTTGTTATCGCTGCAACTAACAGGCCGGATGTAATTGATCCTGCTGTGTTAAGGCCGGGAAGAATTGATAAGCTCATATACGTACCTGCTCCAGACGCGAAAGCTATAAAAGAGATTTTCAAGATACATACGAGCAGTATGCCCCTATCAGCAGATGTCGACTTGGATCAAATCGCAAAGAATGCTGTTGGGTATTCAGGAGCCGATGTGGAAGCGGTATGTCGAGAAGCGGCCTTAAATGCGTTAAGGAGAGACGCAAACGCAAGGGAAGTAACGCTCAGAGATTTTAGAGATGTCATGGCTAAGATTAAACCAAGCATAACACCGGATATGGCAACTTGGTATCAAAATGTTGTGAAAAGAGTTACAAAGGAGAAAGTAGCCGTTCAAGTGACGTAATAAGGAGACTATTCGATGAATAGAACGTGGGACCCAATACCTGTCCATACCGCGATTATAGAAATTTTGGCAAAAAAAGGCTCTCTAAACGATTCAGATCTCCTTAAGGAGCTTGAAAGCAAGTATAATGACTTAAGCTTTAGAGATTTGAATAGAACATTGATGCAACTTGAAATAAGGGGCGTAATCAGAGTATCTAGACTTCTTAAGAAGAAGAGAATGGTGGAGCTTGCGTCAAATAGAATGGGGAAACAGAAGTAATTCTCAGTAAACCGATCGTTGTTATATGCGCTACAATGTATGCTATGCTGATATTTCTTCTAAAACCCTTCCTTTTGTCTCTATCCTTAGGACACCAACGACCAAAGCATTGATCAGATGCGCTGCTGCGAACACGATGAACGCCATCGATAGTCCCCAGACGGACCATATATAGCCGGTCAGTGCCGGTGCAGCTATTCCAGCAAGTCTTCCAATACTAGCCGCTGAGCCTGCTCCAGTTCCTCTCATACTGGTAGGATATAGTTCTGGGGTATACGTATATAGCGCTGCCCATGCCCCAAGATTGAAGAACGAAACTATCGCACTAGAAATTAATATTGCCTGTAAACCATGAGAGATCGAGAATAGATAGCTACCTATCCCAGCAACAGCAAGATATCCAACTAGAACTGTTCTCCTTCCAAGATTATCTAAAAGGAAGGTAGCGGAATAATATCCGGGTATCTGAAGTAATGTTATGATCAAAACCCAGTATAGAGGGCCGATTATCTCTTTGGCTTGTGTAATCTCCACATATATCGATGGGAGCCATATGAATATGCCGTGATATGTATATACTAACACAGCCCACGTTAACCATAACATAACCGTTCTAGCTCTGAATTCCCTAGACCAAAGCTTTCCTAAAGATTTCCTGAATGAATATTTCTCTCTTCTTCTTAAGACAAGATCCTTAATCGGCTTGACAATCAAGCCATGTTTCCTTAATAGTCTCAAAGCTTGCTCCTTCAATCCCTTTGATTCAAGGTATCGTATAGACTCGGGCATGAAAGTTGCGATAAAGGGGATAAGTATCAAAGGGATGAACGCGACAAGAAACGTAAGCCTCCAGCCAAATTGTGGGATTATTATGAATGGAAATGATATCGATAACAATACGCCGTAGACCCATGAAGTTTCCACCAAGCCAGTAAATCTACCTCTTCTGCTTGCGGGAATGAATTCCGATATGTAGACGCCCGGTTGGGGCAACACGCCACCAAGACCTATGCCAGCAAGGAATCTTAAGATAGACATCGAAACCACATCCCAAGCGATTGAGCAAAGTCCGGTGAATGTGGCTGAAAGAGCCACAGTAATTATCAACGTATTCTTACGTCCAAATTTGTCTGCAAAGACGCCAAATCCTAAAGCTCCAATAAACATTCCTACATAGCCAGAACTTAACAAAGCGCCTTTAGTTATCTGATCCAGACCCCAATCTTGCGATATCGAAGGCAAAGTAGTACCAATTAGCATAACATTCATAGCAGCAAGTGCGTAGATCAGACTACATAATGCGAGTAGTATGTAGTGAAACTTCGAAATAGAAACTTTCTCAAGTATATCGATTAGTCTACTCAAACAATTCACCATGCTAAATGAGAGATATAAATTCTATAAATATTAGACTTTGGATTTAGGCGCAAATCGCTACCAATAATGTTGAAAGTTTATTCTTCAATTTCTCTAAAAACTCTGAATAGAGGATGGTCGTTGCTCAATGGCCTAATTCCATATTCGTGTCTCATCGCATATGCCACGTATGCGTCAGCAACCGCGCAAGGCACATAGACTTCAGAAGAGTATTTTATAGGCCCGTAAAGAATGAAATTGGCTCCCATAGATATCGGTATTACATTTGCGACAGCACCACTTGTAAAGTATGTTAGGGAACTTAAATTCTTCTTTGATTTCCATCGCTCAATAGCGTTATGCGAACCACATCCTGCGGGGAGACCATACTTTTCCTTTATATGATAGATTGTCTTGCCAACTGGGCCTGGATCTGGAATATCTAGAATCGTTGTATCTATCAAGCAATTTTCAACACCCGCTTTTTTTGCAATATCCAGTAGTTCGTCAACCACTTCGAGCCTCCCTTGAATTGTTGGATTTCTCGAGTTTAATGTTAGCAATATCGCTGATTTCAATCCCGACTCCTTTAGGCTGTCGATCTCTTCCTGTTTGATCTCTGGTATTATTGAATTGTAAATTGCACGATTAGCCAATCCAATTTCAACTACATGCTTCACGCCTGCAATTCTCACTTCAGCTGTAGTTCCATCAACTAAAAAAGGCGAATCGGTTGCATCAGCTATGAAATCGATATATTTAACAATAGCTTCCGGCCATGCTGCAACAACATCGATTATTCCTGGATTGCCGGTCTTTTTCGAGATGTCTTCTTCCTTTCGCAAGTATTCTTCTGCTTTCTCTTTATCAAAAATCCCTTTTTTATCATCTTTGACCAATTTATCACCATGATAAAATATACTTCCAATTAGAACGGTTGGAAGTTCTCCCGGCTGTCCTCCTATCTTAACGTTGCCGATCTCAAAGATCTTTTGCTCTGCGTTGAACTTGAACATTGGTCTTACCCTGTGCAAGTTAATTTCAATCATTTATAAGCATATTCGATGAACAGGATTAACGAGTGTATGCGTTAATATCATATATTTTTTTATTTATAGGAATCTATTTGTAACAAGCAAATTCACCATGATTAGAAATTCTGGCTTGGGCCGGTAGTTCAGTCTCGGTCAGAACGCTACGCTCACACCGTAGAGGTCGAGGGTTCAAATCCCTTCCGGCCCACTAAATTTTAGATTGTTTTGAATGCACGCTATTATTTAGCCATTATCGAGAGCATTGGTAAAACCAAAACAGTGGCAATGCAACCTAAAGCAAACCACCCGAGAGAAAACGAATCCATTAAGTCTAGAATAATTCCAAAAATAAATGGGCCAATGACAGCTCCAATAATTGTCATAAAGTTATTAAAGCCAGAAGCAGTTCCCATAACGTCGAGTGGGACCCACTCCGACAAAAGTGATGGGGAGATCCACCACATAGATGAAAAAAAGAGGAGAGGAACAAACAAGGCTATTGAAGTATAAAGTTCCTTAGGCATCAAAAGAGAAACTAACATACAGGCTAAACCAGAAGCAAAGACTCCGAAAAAAATTATAGGGATTCTTTTATTGATGATTCTATCAGCGACAAAACCAGATAGTGGTGTTGCAATAATGCTAGGGAGAACCATAAGAGAGGATATTGAACCAGCATGAACTTTGGTTAAACCCACAAACCTAACAAGGTAAGTAGGAATCCATGTTAAGGAACCTATATACACAGAACAGCCACCTAAGGTAGCAAAACAAAGAAACCAAACACGCCAATCCTTTAAGACAATTCCGTAGTACACGCCTAAACTCTTTCTTTCGCCAACCATATTGCCATGAATGCCCTCTCTAGGTTTTTCCTTCAGAAGAAAGATCGAGAGCATAGCAACGATAAGAGCTGGAATCCCAAAAAGCCAGAAAGCCCACCTCCAACCTCCAAAGGCAGCGGAGATAGAAGCTGATGATCCTAGAGCAATAGCTGTTCCGACAGAGGTCGAAACCGTGTATAAGCTTATGGCTATAGCCCTGTCTTTCGGAGGGAACCATCTTAAGACTAAGGCCGATCCTGGAGCAAATAGACACCCAGCAGCCAAACCGTTTGCGAATCTATAGACAAAACAGTCTATAAAAGACATAGTAAAACCGGTAAGTATGGATAATATACCTATCAGGATCAGAGAAACCGTATAAACACGTTTCACACCAATCCTATCAGAGACATAACCTATGGGGAGTTGCATAATCAAATAGCCCATAAAGAAGCCGGACATCAACATTCCAGCCTCGGCATAGGTCAGGTTTAAAGAAATGCTCATCTCCGGGATTAGGGGCGGATAAGCCATCCGAGGCAAGAAGGATACTGCAAAGGCCAGAAAAGCTAGGAAGAGGATAACCCATCTATATCTGCTTACCAATTGCAAATGACCGGTTGCTTTAATTGATTACTTAAGATATTAAAGCTTATTGTGTTGTCTCCTTAAGATCGCCCGCTAAGAATATAGTTCAGATGAGAAAAATTATGATCTTAATTCAACCGATGAATGCATTTGGGCTCTATGAACACAAATGGAGAACTCTCTCACACGATTGCTCTGACTATTTTGGCCATAGTCGCAATGTTAGTAATGAGCGAGGGCATGAGAGGTCGAAAAGAGGTTCTGTTCAACCTCTTATTAGACCATTTCAACCTTCAGATCTTGATGAGGTATTAGGTATCGAATGGGTGTCGTTTCCAGACCCTTGGCCCGAACTCCAATTCAAATTCCTCTATAAGAGAAATCCAAATGGATTTCTTGTTGCAGTTCTAAATGGAAAAATTATTGGATATGTTGTAGCAGAAATTGCGATACGCTTAGAGCCTAGAAAATTTCGCTTTAAAAAACGTGGACACTTACTTAACATAGCAGTCCATAAAGAGTTCAGGCGTAAGGGGATTGGTAAAGCGTTAGTTGAATCAATCACTTCTTTCCTTCGGAAGAAGAGACTTGAAGATGTTTGGCTGGAAGTACGGGCTTCAAATTCGATAGCTAGGAACTTTTATCTCAGCGTTGGTTTCAAGGAGAAGAGTCGGAAACTCAGGTATTATTTCCACGAGGACGCTATAGTGATGGCGAAAAAGCTATAGCAAGCACTGAGAGATATTAGGGAAACTCTATAAGATAAAAAAAATTTCTAACTTGAGTTATGATTCGGAGTTGATATGGTTTGTATGGCATACCTATTAACATTATTTTTTTGATCGTCATAATAGTTCTTATAGTAGTTTGGAGTAATTTTTGGAAAATTGTTGGTCTCTGGTTCTCAGCGAGAAACCGTGAAAAAGTTTGGTTCATAGTCTTCATATTCATCAATATATTAGGGATATTGGAAATATACTATCTATATTCTAGAAAATGCTGGCCCTTCAAAAGAAAACTAACGCGATGAATTCAGGAACGTTTAATGCAAAAGTACAAATTTTGAACAAGGACTCAAAATGCACTAATTAGTTGCCTTGGAAGTGACGATAACATACAATAATTGAGGCAAAGCTGCCGACAATATCAATGCCGAATTAAATCCATAATTTGTTATCATAAAACCCGATACTGTTGGCGCGAAAGTTGCGCTCACTAAGCCAACGCATATCATGAGTCCAGTCGCCGCTCCGATAAATCTATTGTCGACATGATCTTGCATGGCAGATATCGCAAGATTCCAATATGCGAATGAGGTAAAACCCAACACCCCCGATAACACCATTAGGCTTATTTGTCCAATTTGACCTGAGAAAAAAAGTAATGATAGAATGAATGTTGGAAATCCTGAAGCGAAAATAGTACGTCTCCTACCTACTCTATCAGACAGAGCACCGAAAAAAATCGCACCAAGGGCGCCGATAATAGAATAAGATCCAAAAGCCAAACCTACCTCTGAAAGGTTGAGATTCCCAATTTTTTCCATATAGCTTGGTGTCCACGCTATGAATGAGGTGTATGCGAAATTCGCGATCCCTATGCCTATACATAGAAAAATTATATGATGATCTCTTAAAAGGGGCAAATATCCTCCTTCAGAACTCACAGTAGCTCTCTCTTGATGATCTTTCAAATATGGATTTAGCCATAAAAGAACAGAAAAGGCCAAAGATAGCCCACCAATTAACCAAAAAGGACTTCGCCAACCAATGTTCAATATTAGCATAGCTGTTACCCAAGGTCCAAGAAACCCGCCTAAACCGAAAAAACCGTTAGTAACCCCGATCAACGCCCCTCTGGCAGCGGGCACTACTTCGCCCACTAACGCGTATAGAGTTGGCAAGAAGATGCCAGACCCTATGCCGGTAATAAAGAGAAAAGTGAGAAGTGATAGATACCCAGCAGAATGCCCGGCAAGAATTATCCCGAAGGACATTATCGTGAGGCCCATCGACATAGTAATTTTTTTTCCTATTCTATCAGATATATATCCCCCAAATATGATGAATATGGACATAGCACCTGAAAACGATGTGAGTAGCCCTCCCCCTCCGACCTCAGAAAGGCCATATTCCTCGATTACCTCAGGAATAATCACGCCCATAGAAAGCCTGAGCATTGCAAATATAAGATAGGCGATTAGAGGCACGATAATAATTTTAAAGCCTATCTTTAGATTTAGTCCCAAATCAATACTCCTATTCAATCAAACAGCGCGCGCTAAGTTATGGCCTTCTTAAGTTCGGGGATTATTTCAGGGTAATCGACGGCCATCATGTGGCAACCAGCTGCAGGCGTCGTTTTTAGATGTTCAAGAAAATTCGTGAAATACTCTATATTTATTTGATCAACACATTCCTTTCGTTTCTTCTTATCCTTTA
This sequence comes from uncultured Candidatus Bathyarchaeia archaeon, assembly GCA_964346435.1. Taxonomy (GTDB): domain Archaea; phylum Thermoproteota; class Bathyarchaeia; order 40CM-2-53-6; family RBG-13-38-9; genus JAOZGV01. The sequence continues at coordinate 15,201 of CAYFUV010000065.1, forward strand.
TCTCCTTAGTTCCCTTAAACCTCATGAGCAAATCCTTAGGAACACTTACGCCTGGAGTCTCCTCATCAAAAAATTTGGCCATTCCATAATTTTTTGGTGGAAAAATTCCAACTATTATTGGAATATCTATTTTCATATCCTTCACTTTCTTGAAGAATTTATCTACTATTTCAGGAATGTAAACAACCTGTGTCTGTACAAAGTCAGCTCCAGCCTTAACCTTACGTTTTAGCTTGTAAAGCTCTACTTCCAGAATCTCAGCACCTGGGTTTGCTGCAACGGCTATATGAAGCTCGGGCGGATCCTTCACGTCATTTCCGTTTAAATCCTTTCCCTCCTTCACAACCCTACTTATCATATGGGTCAATGTGGTCGAGTCCAGATCGTATACTGGTTTTGCACCGCTGTTATCGCCAAGAGAGACATAATCGCCTGTAATCGCCAAAACATTTCTTACTCCCAGAAGACCTGCTCCGAGCACATCAGAAAGGAGGGCTAAACGGTTCCTGTCGGAACACCTCATCTGGGCGATACATTCCATCCTGGTTTTCGTCTGAACTATAAAAGCTGACATTATGCTGTTTACGTAACCAAAGCTCTGAGGATTATCTGTAACATTACAGGCTACTACATGTCCTTTTAGCCTACGTGCAGCGTCAATTGTCGGTTCTATATTGCCCTCTTTAACCGGTTCTAGTTCTCCGGTTAAGACGAATTTTCCATCTACAATTTCTTTCATAAGGTTGCTGAATATCTTGTCTTTAGCCATCTGTCACCCCTCCATAGACTCGCGTGGTTTAGAATATCTAAGTTTTTTAAGTACGAAAGAGGCGTAGGATGGAATAGATGCTATTACCGTTTTTGTAATACTTATAGGTTCTATATCAAGGAGTCTGGGTCTTTGAGCCTTGCTCCAATCATGCGGTTCCCTAATCTCAGTAAGCTTCTCAAGGTCACCTAACCCATCCAGCCTCTGATATATCCTAATCCATGCGCAATCCTTTTCGGGGTCAGCTTCACATTTCCCATCTGGATATATTCCCCCGCAGGGTCCATTCATCAATCCTTTCGTGCAATTCGTCAATGGGCAGATGCTAGCAACCTTCCCAAGCTCACATTGTCCACATGATAAACAGTTTTCTTTATATTTGTTAGGACCTCCTCCAACGACTCCTATAACATCAACCGACGGAAATACTGGTTTTGCAATCCCCAATTTTTCATCCAAATAATCTGCAACCACCTGTACACCGTTACCACAGCACAATATGAGCATTGCGTCGCTGTCTTCAATTTTTTTTCGATTCGCATCCAAAAAAGCATGACTGAACTCTATTTCACAGTCCTCTATACCTAATGGCAATTTTATTTGAGCCGTTACCTCTTTCCCTTTTTTTCCAAGATTCTTCGCCATTTCCTTTACTTGTTTTATGCCACCTGTGTTGTAGAATGTGGCGCATCCTCCACAGCCCATTAAGGCTATCTTTTTCTTTCCTTTTAACAACTC
>CAYFUV010000066.1:0-3478 GCA_964346435.1 uncultured Candidatus Bathyarchaeia archaeon
ATTGGGAAACAAACATATGAATCACTCACAAAAGAAAAAACAAAGAACAAAAGAAAGCAAAAAGATGATTAAGGATATGATTCAGGAACCCCGGACCAAAGATAATACCAACAACAAACGGAACAGTGATCATCAAAGAGCTCTTGTTCTTCAGGGTGGCGGTGCACTAGCAGCCTACGAAGTAGGAGTGTATGGTATGCTATACTTTTGGAGAAGAAAGGAAATTGAAAAGGAGAATGGTAGAAATGATGAGCACATTTTCGATATATTATCTGGGACTTCTGGAGGCGCAATCAATGGGTGGATAGTTATAAATCATGTAGTTGATAAAATAAATCAAGATTATAGTGTAAGTGACAGCTGGAAAGGATCGTTTAAGAAACTACTAGATTTTTGGGATTATACATCTTCATCCCCTGATTTTACTAAATGGGGACCATATTCTATGGCATTAGAGGTAGAGAGTATACCCGGCTTTTCACCTTATGCTATGTGGAAATGGACATTCGATAAAAAGACGTGGATATCAAGATGGGATAAGGAGTATGAAAAAACCACCAAATCTGTAGAGAAAGGGTACACTAAAGACCCTATGGCTACACCAGAGGCTGCTAGACGCTATTATTGCTCAAAAGAATACTTGTATTCTGGTGCCGATAATGTATTTTCACTCCTTCCTAGAGAGCATGATAACAGATTTTTCGACAATATGTTTCCTCCTTCAAATATATGGCACCGATATAGCAACAAGCCTCTAAGGGCTAGTATAGAGAAGTTTTCAAACTTGAAATCAATAGCAACGACTTATCACAACGGTAGTAGGAGTACACAAAGTTCAGAAAAGAACGAAATAGTAGGGCCAAGGCTACTTGTTGTAGCAGTAGATGTAGAAAAAGGACAGGACGTAACTTTTGATAGCTATAATAAGAAAGATAACGCCAGAAAATCAGATTATCAGGAATATGATGAGAAGGGCATTAAAGAGCAGCAGCAGTCATCATCGCCTGTTATCTTAACATACAACAAAGGGATCACATTAGATCACGTAATGGCAAGTGCTTCTGTCCCTGTGAATTATGACTATGCTCTTGTGCCTATAGATGATGGTGAACTTTCTAAAGGTAGCAAAGAATTTTGGGATGGCGGCATCTTGAGCAACACCCCACTCAGAGAGTTAATACAGGCGCATGAAGACTATTGGAATGCAAAAAGAACTGAAACAGCTGCAGATAATAAAAGCCATAATAATGGCAGGAACAATATTATTCCAAATCTTGAAGTATATATAGCAAATATATGGCCGAGTGAGTGGAAAGGTGTCCCTTTAGATCACGATGCTGTTAGGGATAGAAAGTATGATTTAACCTATAAAGATAAAACTCTGCAAGAAGAAAAAATAGCATATCTAATCCATGATTATATTGAACTTTCTAGGAAATTGATGGATCTGGCGAAAGAGAGGGGCTCGACGGAAACAGAGATAGACAATTACCTCAAAAATCATTTAAAAACGAAAAGCAGGCATCGAGATGGAACAAACAGAACCCACCAGGAATTGCTTCAAAACAAGGTGGAAATAACCAAGGTTATACGAATTGAGCGCCATTATGATCCTGATGATATTTCATACAAATGGTGCGATTACTCTTGCGATACTGTATCGCATATGATTGAACGTGGGATGGCAGAAGCTTTAGAGGATATCATAGAGCGAGAAAAGAAACTAGATCCTCTTCATTTCAATGTAAGTGATGAACTTGACAAATTCATTAAATTAGTTGATAAGGAGAAAGAGGCTGAAGGGCTCACACAAAAGCAAGCAAAAATTTTGACAAAACCTGCTGCAGACTTATTAAAGGACACTGCTGTACATATTATTCAAGCAAATAGCATTGCCTGAGAAAGAAATTTTAGATTCCAACCTATTGGTGGTAATGGTTTTGCTCTTATCAATATATTTCAGCGCGACCAAATATTGAACCTTAATAAAAATAAAATCAGACTCAGTTACGCAGAGATAAACGATGCAATAGCTTATTACCATCTCTCACTCAGACTACGCATGAAGTTTGGTTTACAACATCCAAATTATAATTTCGATTATGATCGGCGTGATGCTTCTCAGATCATTGATTCCTTAAAGAAACTTGCTACAAAGGCAGAAAACTTGGGGTTTGATTCGTTTTGGGTGATGGATCATTTCCATCAGATTTCTGGGGTGGGAAAACAAGAGGATCCTATGCTTGAAGGTTGGACAACTATATCAGTTCTAGCTGGAATAACCTCTAAGATAAGGCTGGGGACCCTCGTAACAGGCATCATCTATAGACACCCATCAGTTTTAGCAAAAATGGGTGCAACGTTAGATGTACTCAGTAAGGGAAGATTGTTCATGGGAATAGGCGCAGCTTGGAATCAGGAAGAGTCTTTAGCATATAGTATCCCTTTTCCCCCAAATAAGGAGCGACTACTGAGATTAGAAGAGGCTATCCAAATTATACGTAAAATGTGGACTGAAGAAGAGCCTGCTGCCACTTTCAATGGCAAGTATTACCAAATTAACAATGCATACTGCAATCCCAAGCCAATACAGAAACCTTCACCACCAATCATGGTAGGAGGGAGCGGAGAGCGATATACATTAAAGATCGTGGCAAAGTATGCTGATGCATGCAATCTATATGGATCTGCCGAGACAGTAAAAAGAAAACTGAGTGTTTTAAGGGAACACTGCAAAAGTGTAGGTAGAGATTATGATTCTATTTTGAAAACTAAACTTGGTTTTATAGTAATTGATAACGACAAGGAGATGGTAGAGAAAAGAATACGACAGATTATTTCTAAAGCAATACCTGAAGAACGAATTACAGAATTTCTAATATATGGCACACCAGACGATGTGTTGAAACAGATAGAGCTATTGGAAGAGGTTGGTATACAGTATCTCATAGTGGATCTAGAGCCCTACAGGGAACTTGAAGCGTTAGAAATATTTGGAAACAGCATTATAAAGAAGATGTCTAGAATTACTAATGCAGCTTAGTTGGGTCTGCATAGTAAGGGTCAGTGCGTTGACTTGCTGATACCGCCCGACGTCGTCATTAGCAGCATGATTATCAATATGGCCTTGAGCTTGCGGTCAATTTATTATTTCCTTAATATACATTTCAACATACAGTATATGGATATTAGATGAACAGAGCCACATGGCTGGTATTGCCGTTTGTCATTTGCAAAACTCTCGACTTCGGAGCGGAACTTCTTTTGAATAGACTTAAATCAAATGTGCAGTGTGTCTGATCAGTCACTTTTTCAAGACAGATATTGACATTGTCCATTTTCTATAGTGAGATGGCTACCTATGTCGTATGATCTGATTCAGGGGATGAATAGCATATGAGATCATTGATTGTCGAACGCATGACGGTCAACTATTCATGTTGAACTTGTATTTTTATTCCGTCTATATCATAGGTAA
>CAYFUV010000067.1:0-33365 GCA_964346435.1 uncultured Candidatus Bathyarchaeia archaeon
TCGACTTCTAGGAAAGATTTTCAACCAGAAAATGCTGGTCGAGAAGCTGCTGGAATTGCCAAAATGGCCAAAAATCCAGTAACAATTCCAAGTGGACGTTATGATATGATATTAGGGCCTAGCATATTCGCAAATCTAATGAATAGTGTCATGGGTGCCGCCTCAGCATTTAACGTTGATGCAGGACTTTCATTCTTAACAGATGAGATTGACAGTGAAGTTGCCTCGTCCCAATTTACCATTATTGACGATGGAAAAACTCCATTTGGTCCGAATTCGAGGACTTTTGATGATGAAGGCATTCCTACTAGGAGGACATCGGTTATTGAACATGGCAAACTAAGAAGTCTACTCCATAACTCTACTACTGCAAAGAAGCTCAATACGACATCTACAGGGAATGCTGGTTGGATAGTCCCGTCAGCTTGGAATATTATAATTGAAAAAGGCGATTATTCAGAAAACGAAATTATTGAAAAAATTGGGGAAGGAATATACTTGACTAACAATTGGTATACCCGATTTCAAGATTATAGAAATGGGGATTTTTCGACAGTATGTAGAGATGGGATTTTCAAAGTAAAAGATGGGAAAGTGGATTCTGCATTGAAGGATATTAGGATAAGCGATAACATGCCAAGAATTCTAAGAAATATTGAAGCCATTTCTGACACTCAATATTGGATAAGATGGTGGGAAGTACCAACGCCGACTCTAACTCCTTATGTGATGGTAAAGAATGTTGGAGTTACAAAATCTGTGTTTTAATGTCCTTGAGCTAGAACACTTTTTTACCTTTACTTTTAAAAGCGATACTTTCGAAAAGAGATATAGAATTCAATCGTAAAGCTTAGATAATTGACGTTAAGCCGGGGTGGCAGAGCGGCAAATCCTTAGGGCCTTTGCGCCGGACTCGAGATAGAATTTTCGAGTCATCCGGTTCTCCCTCGGAGAGCGGGGGTTCAAATCCCTCCCCCGGCGCCAAAACTGAATTTAGCGCGCGCTAATGAATTTGAAACAAGAGCACGTTCCTAACCTTAACACGAATTCTTCACGTTTTAAGATCGCTTTTAATTACACATATCACTCAGGGTGAAGTATGATTTCTGGATACGAGTCTATGCGATCAAAAAGCAACTCGATTTGGGAAGAGTATATTCTAAGCAATTCTCTCTTTCGCCTAGTTATCCATTTTATTGTTTTTTTTGCTCTTAATACCTTGAATACATTCTTAAGGGTCCAAGTGCGCGGAGAAAGGGCATAAGGAAAGTCAATGTAGTAATACAGATTCGCTGAATCGAACATTTCTTCAGCAATTTTCTTGATTATAATGTGGTCGATATTCTTCCCAATTCCAAGAGGGACAACAAACTGACCATGGGTTCTGAATTGCTTAAGAGCTAGCCTCAATTCAGTTAAGACTTGTAAGTCCTCTGTTGAGATGGTCCCAGAAAATAAACTTGAGCTATCCGGATAGATCGGTTTTCCTTTGTTGCAACGAAAACCAGCATCAACCAGATCAAGATGGTTCCATGAGACACCCAGATGGATCATCGCTTTCATATCCTCTGAGACTCTTACATTTTCAAATTCAGCTATTGACTTACAACCCGAAGCCTCTATATACTCCTTGGCTGATGGTGAAACAAATCCGCTTTGAAAAATTGTGAAGATACTAATGATCCTAACTTTAATACCTTTTTTCTTCCACTCTAAAATATGGTCACAACAATTTAGCACCGCATCATCCATATGGGGGGAGAGTACGATGATCTCATTCTGTAAGCTCAATAAGATCTTCCTTCCAAATAGAATTTCTTATCTAGAAGATTAATATCTCTTATTGCAAGCTTTGATTCGGCTTTCAAGAGAGATTCGTTATATATCAGTTCCTATGAAAGTATGGTGGAGACAGATGGTATTGAGTATGAATATTAAAAATGTTGCTTGCATCGGATTGGGCACAATCGGTCATAGTTGGGCTACGTTATTTGCAGTCAAAGGATACGAGGTGGCCGCATATGAGGTGAGTCCAGAGTTACTAAAAACTGCGATGGAGAGAATTAAATACAGTGCAGAATTCCTAGCAGAGAAAGGTCTGATAACTAAAAAAGAAGCAGAAGACGCCTTGAGTAGGATTAAGGTTATGGATAATATGAAGAAATGCGTTGAGGAGGTTGACTACGTTCAAGAATCCGTCTTTGAAAGTTATGAAGTCAAGAAAAAAGTGTTTTCGGAAATTGATAGCATAAATGAGAATGCGATAATTGCTTCAAGCACATCAGGCCTATTGATGACAAAAATTCAAAAGGTTACTAAAAAGCCTGAAAGATGTATAGTTGCCCATCCTTGGAATCCGCCTTTGCTATTAAGGCTAGTAGAGCTTGTTCCAGGAGAAAAAACTTCTAAACAAACCATTAAAGCAACATACGATTTCATAGAGAAGCTAGAAAAAATTCCAGTCGTAGTAAAAAAGGAAGTCCCGGGTTTCATAGGAAACAGACTGCAAGCTGCAGTCTGGCGTGAAGCATTGAGTTTAGTTGAAAATGGTGTGGCGAGTGTTGAGGATATTGACAGGGCTTGCTGGGCTGGACCCGGAACAAGATGGGCAATAATGGGGCCATTTTTGACATTTCATTTAGGAGGAGGGCCGGGTGGACTGAAGTATGTAATAGATAACATTCAAGAGACGATGTCGGATTGGTACAAGAGCATGGATGACTGGAAATTCATTCCTTATCATGCGGCCAAGAAGGCAGTTGAAGAAGTGGAACAGTTACCGTTAGTGAAAAAGAAGACTTTCCAAGAGGTAGTGAAGTGGAGAGACGACAAATTGACAAAGATACTGAAGATCCAAGAATAATTTATTATGTGAGTATTAATTGCGACCTATAACTACACCTCCTCTTTCAATGAAGCTACTGCTCGTGTAATGTCGGATTTCGTTATTATTCCTTCAAGCTTTCCGGAATTATCCACAACTGGCAAACCACTGATTCCTTTTCTCACCATCATCCGAGCGGCATCGGAGAGGCCTGCATCTTTTTCTATTGATATTGGGTTAACTGTCATTACATCTCCTGCCGTCAGAAGATGTACTCCTCTTGGAAGAGTTATGGTCCCTCCTGTAAGAATCAATCTTTCATCCAATAATCTCTTAGGGGGCCTAATTAGACTACTTATCATTGCTACATCAGCCAGAGTAATAATACCTATTGGCTTATTCTCGTGGTCAATAACTACCACGCGGGAAATCTTTTTCTCGTTCATTAAATGCGTCACTAAAAATATTGAATGTGAGGACATAACAGTCACGGGATTAGGTGTCATAAATTCAAGTACTCGATTGCGTACTCCCTTACTGGCAAGGTAAGAACTCAAATCGGCTTTAGTTAATATTCCCTTTAGATCGCCTTCTTCATCAAGAACAATTAATGAACTTATATTCTTATTAATCATAGTCTCTGAAGCTTTTGAAATCGATTCGTTAAGCTTGATGGTAATTAGATCTTTGCACATGACTTCCTCAGTTGGTATTTCTTCAAGACTTTGACTAGACTTGTTGGAGATCAAGAAGTTCACGACGTCCTTATACGTTAAAATTCCAATAGGCCTATTTTTTTCATCAACAACTACTACTCTGTTTATACGATGCCTTCCAATAAGGTCCCGCACTTCTAAGATGTTAGTAGTAGGATCGCAAGTTACAACTTTTTTCGTCATAATATCCTCGACAGTATCCATAATTCTTCACTTCCTTAGTTATTGCTAGCTATAGCTTACTATTTTTTTTAATAAAGAATAATTAGATGTTAAAAATCTCGCCCGATAACTATGTTTTTTCAATACGCACATATATTCTCTTGGCAATATCGTTGTCGACTGCGATCTGTGTATGGTCTATTTGGAATACATATGAAGGAAATTTTTGACTCAATTTTATGGGTCTGCCCGGGATCATTCCCATAGATATGAGTTTTTGAAGTCTTTTTGAATCTTCACCATACACATAAGCAACACTACCTTTCTGTCCGGGCTCAAGCGTTGATAAGGGACGTACAATTCTCCCCACTCTTTTTAAGTTTGCCATACAGCACTTGCCGGGTGGAATGGCCCATCCGTGGGGACAGAGCCTTGGATGTCCAAGTAAAGTACAAACATCGTCATCTATCCCTTTATGGAGAAGATGCTCAAATCTACAAGCGGTTTCTTCCAGATTTTCTTTAACATCTAAAACGTCAGTTAAGAGCCTCTCAGCCAATCTTTGTCTTCTTATCACGTTTTCCGCAACAACCGATCCTTTCTTTGTAAATCTTAACTTGCCATCGTCTTTCTTAACAAGGCCTTTTTCAATAACCTCTCTGAAAAATTGATTTTTCTCATTAAGTCCCATTTTTCTGTGGTGTTTAGGGATTAGTCTTCCCTCTTTATGCTTTATCCAGATTATTTCAAGTATTTCTTCAGCTCTCTCACTGATTTTCAAAACTGGACCACCAGATCTTTACAAATAATCCTAATTTTAAAAGTTAACACCAAAGATTGAGAATATTAGGTTGAGGATAAAACCTACAAAAAAGGCGAACGGGAAAATAAATGCCATCATCGCCAAACTTACTTTTAAACCCCTCTCTTTTATCGAAACCGCAAGTTGGGCTATGCAAGGAATGAAAAGCGTCAATGTAACTGCCGAAATCAATAATTGTGTTCCAGAGAGTAAGCCTCTTGCTTGTAGATCGTATAGACCCGCCGCTCCGTAATCTCTTCTGAAAAACCCGAATAAGAATGCTACCGTCACTTCTTTTGGAAGCCCGATCGCTATGACTGGATATCCCAATAACGATGTAGCTATGTCAAAAACGCCTATAATCCTTCCAAGCCAAATTAAGATACTTGCAAGTATGAAGATAGGAAAAACCTCTAGAAAATACCATTCTATTCTTGTGTATGTCTTCATCACGACATTAGATAGTTTGGGGATTCTAAGAGATGGAATCTCCATATAGAAATTGGGTTTTTCTCCTGGTAAAATCTTAGTTGTTAGATACCCTATGAATAGAAAAACTAGAAGTATGATTAAGGCCCAAACTAGTACGCTAGCTGGATTTCTTGCTAAAATTGCAAATATTACTCCAAGCTGGGCTGAGCAAGGAATGGCCAAAGCTAATAAAAAGGTAGATATTATTCTCTCCTTTTTTGTCTCGAGTGTTCTGGTGACAATTGTAGCCATAGTATCGCATCCGAGACCCAAAGTAATAGGTATGATGGCTCTTCCAGTTAAGCCAATTTTTTTCAATACACTATCGACAAGAGCAGCCATTCTTGGTAGATAACCCGAATCTTCCAAGATTGAAAATGCAAGAAAAAAAGTTCCGACGATAGGAAGAATTATTGCCACAGCATACCTCACTCCTAAAGTGAAGATCCCATACTCTCCTACAAGTAAATCTCTGAATATTTCGAAAGGGATTAGGTTTATTACCAAACTCGTGACATAAGGATTCAGGTATTCTTCGAAAAGTACGGATTCTAGATAACCGACTAGTTTGCCTGCTCCTAGAATGCCTACAAACTGATATAAGCCAACATAGAGAACAAGGAGAAGAATTGGGATGCCGGTGATGGGTTTCATCATTAGTTGACTTAATTTCTCACTAAAACTTGTTTTTTCCTCAAGTGGGAGAGAAAGGACATCATCTATTATGCTATTTGATTCCATTTCATTATTGAGAGAAATCACAAGTCTAAGAGGCCTCGGATCTCTTCTTATCGCCTTTTTCAAAAGCTTTTTAATATTGACGTAATTTTTTCCCTCATATTTTTCAACCAAAGAATGAGTTTCAAAATCTTTTTGAAGTAGAAAAAGGGCAACAGCTCGCTTTGGGATTCTATATTTTTTCTTAAGTGCAGAACTTATCTCGTTTATTGAAATTTCTATGTGCTTTGGATAAACCATCTTAAGGAATTTACCTTTTTCAACCTCTTTTAGACTCTTTTTAATGGTCTCTTTAAGATCCTTAATTCCTCTACCAGTTGTGGCCACGGTTGCAACGACCGGAATTCCTAATTTCCGACTTAGCTGTTTAATATCTACTTGCATGTCAAGCCTTTCTGCCTCATCGATAATATTCAGATTAAGGACTAACGGTATATCTAGTTCTAAGAGTTGAAGCGTGAATGGTAGCATACGATTAAGATTTTTTGTGTCTATGATATGTATCGCTAACTCAGGTTTTTCATCTATGAGTATGGATCTTGCTACTCTTTCGTCCTCAGTTAAAGGGATTAGAGAATACATTCCTGGAGTGTCTATTACTTCAAATTCTTCATCTTCGAGCTTGAGCCTACCTCTAGTCACCTCTACAGTTGTACCAGGATAATTTGATACTGTAACGTATGTTCCAGTTAATCGATTAAATATCACGCTCTTTCCAACATTTGGATTTCCAACTAACGCTATTTTCCTTAGAATAGATTTTGATCTAGATTTTTTTCTTCGACGTGAGTGCATAGATACAAGCTCGCTAACAATCTTAAATGATCATAGTTACTATTGCGATATCTCTCCAACAATTGCATCGTTTAACCTAATTACATCCTCAGTTTTCAGTTCTAAAATTCTATCTCTAGAGCCTCCACCACAATAAATAGTCTCATGTTGAAGCAATAATTTCTCTACAATCGTTTTCATTTTGGTTTTATGGTGAATTGAAGGCGTTCCTCCAGGTGGATAACCACTAATGGCCTCGGCTTTCTCGAAGGGGATTAAACTCACTTTCTTTATGTTCAATAATTTTGCAACAGCTTTTAAATTGACCTTTCTGTTTCCAGGCACTATCAGCATTATATATTCCCCTCTGTCTGTCCTAGAAACAAGGTTCTTCGTTAATTTTTGTAGAGGTACCCCACTTGCTTCTGCAGCATCAGCGGTGTGAATTGTTTCAGTTTTTTCTATAAATTTATGCCAAATTTCATTTTCTTTCATATATGCTTTCAGATTCATCGAAATCAACTTTTAATACAAAATCAAATTTGAGTTAATTTCTATGTTCGTTCTCTTCAATTTTTAGTATATTTATTGTGCGAGATATATTCTCAACTAAACTGATTAAGTTTGATATTCTGTTGTTTTTATCGCTCCGTATAAAAATAATTTTAGAAAAAGAATTACAAGAAAAATGATAAGAAATTATGTAAGCCTAGCCTTTTATGAATTGTTACAAAGAACACGTTTTACAACCAATGTTGTGTTCTGGAATGGTTGGTATGAACACTTCAGATCTCTCTTCTTTCTCAGTCTTCTTTTCTGTAGGTTTCTGTAAGACTTGACTTTCTCTACTTAGATCTCTGTATACCGTGACACCTTTACATCCCAATTCATAAGCCAACAGAAAGGCTTTTTCCACTTCATCTGGAGTTGCATTACTCGGAAAATTAACTGTTTTTGAAACAGCGTTATCTGTATACTTCTGAAATGCAGCTTGAATTCTGATATGCCACTCGGGAGAAATATCATGCGCTGTAACAAATACTCCCTTAAGATCTAGAGGCACCTCATCAATATCTCGAATAGAACCCAATTCGGCAATTCTTCTCATTAAATCTTCGCTATAGAATTCCTTTTCATACGATACCTTCTCGAAAATTGGATTTACCTCTAATAGCTCCGTATTATCCATGACGTTTCGCACATAGCTTAAAGCAAATATAGGTTCTATTCCGCTCGAACAATTTGCTATTATACTCAAGCTTCCAGTAGGAGCTATAGTAGTTGTTGTTGCATTTCTGAGTTTCATTCCTCCCCGCTTATCGTAGATACTTCCCTTAAAATTCGGGAAGACCCCTCTCTCTTTAGCTAATTCTGCTGAGGCTTTCCTAGATTCCTCCCTTACGAACTTCATAATCTGCTCTCCGATTCTAACAGCTTCCTGAGAATTGTAGGGGATATCTAATTGCACTAGCATATCGGCAAATCCCATTACACCAAGCCCTATCTTTCTATTCCCTTTTGTGATTTCTTCGATTTGCTTAATGGGATAGCGGTTGGCATCAATTACGTTGTCTAAAAAGTGTACAGTTTTCCTAATAACTTTCGAAAGTTTCTCGTAATCTATCTTCCCATTCTTGACCATTCTACTGATATTTATCGAACCAAGGTTACATGATTCGTAGGCAAGTAGTGGTTGCTCACCACATGGATTAGTCGATTCGATATCGCCGATTTCAGGCGTAGGGTTGTCTCTATTTAATCTATCTATGAAAATTAGTCCGGGCTCTCCATTCTTCCAGGCCTGTTTAACTAATAGACTAAAGACATTTTTTGCAGGAAATCTATCAATAAATTCTTTTGTTCTCGGATTTGTTAATTCGTATTCCTGATCATTGAGGACAGCTTGCATAAACTTATCTGTAGCCCCAACCGATATGTTGAAGTTATTTAATTGACTCTCATCATCCTTCGCTATGATGAACTCTAATATATCCGGATGGTCGACACGAAGGATAGCCATATTTGCGCCCCTTCTTCTACCTCCTTGTTTTATGACCTCAGTTGCTGAGTCAAATACCTTCATAAATGAAATTGGGCCTGATGCTATTCCTCCAGTCGTTCTAACCACATCATTCTTGGGACGTAGTTTGGAGAATGAAAAACCAGTCCCTCCACCAGACTTATGGATTAATGCTGTATGCTTAACGGCGTCAAAAATGCTGTCCATAGAATCTTCTATTGGGAGAACAAAACAAGCTGAGAGTTGTCCAAGTTCTGTCCCTGCGTTCATTAAAGTTGGAGAATTTGGAAGAAACTCCAGATTTGTCATCATTTTATAGAATTCTTCTTCTATTTTCTTAACTTCGGCTTTTGGATTATATATAAGATCCACGGCTGCTATGCTTTCAGCAACTCTTCGGAACATCGCTGTTGGAGTCTCTATAATATTTCCTTTTTCGTCACGCTTCAAATATCTTCTTTCTAAAACGCTTATAGCGTTGGCTGAAAGTCTTGCATCAAACTCTGTATCTAGTAAGACAGTCTTTGCCTCTCTAACCTCTCTGCGCTTTTGTCGATATAGAATATACGCTTTTGCAGTCTTTGCATGACCGTTTTCTATTAAAACCTTTTCGACTACGTCTTGAATTTCCTCTACAGATGGTATTATGCTTTTTTTGAATTTTTTCTTAATGATCTCTACAACTTGATTCGAAAGATTTTCAGCAGTTTTTCTATCTCTTCCTCCCACAGCAACAGCAGCTTTGAATATCGCATTAGTTATTTTATCTTGATCAAAATCAACGATTCGCCCATCTCTTTTTCGCACTTTAGAAATGAGAGGAGTCTTTTTCCCTTTTCTTTCTGAATTTTTTTTTGAATCCTTACTAACATTTTTGATGGAATTATCTAATTCAGATTTCAAATGAGTGTAATTCCTCCTTTTAGGAGATGAAAATTAATCGTGATTAAATAGGATATATCATAATATGCATTTTAGACTTTTAAACAATTATATATAAAAAAATGTACTTCAATTTTCTGAAGTATGCCTTGACTATACAAAGGTTCACTTATGGCTTTAGAAAAAGTTTATTCATTTGAAAGACAAACATTAATTTTGTAAACCTTACGATATTTTTTTTAAACAGTGGTCTGGATATGAAGGTAGAATCAGTGTGTGATATTGAGAGTTTTAGAAGATTTATGATTCTGAGTACATGTAGCTCCTATATTCCTGAAGAATTTTTTCGGGACAATAAAGTTTTTCCTGAAAGGATGACAGATAATGGAACGATGTACATAGAAGCAGAAGATAAAGAAACTCTTCAGAAAGGCGGGGAATTGGTTTTCGTAAAAGCATCAAATGTCCTTGGGATTATCTATAATTCAAAAAGTGGCAATACCAAGCTAAAGTGGAGGGCTACAAAAGAAAATATGGGAAAGCTTAGTGGTGAAGCTAGTGCAAATTCATTGGTAAACTTATTTGAAGCTGGCGCATTAGAAAGATCATATGCATATAAGAATACAATGGATGAAAAAGATCTAGAAGCCTAAATTTTCCCCTACTATTACGACGGTAGCATCTGTCTTCGATGGCCTCTTTTCAATAATAGTGATTATGTGGCAATGCCTATTGGGTGGCTCACATTCGTCCAAGTCGCAATTTCCAGTCAATGAGCACGGAGTTTTTCCTTTGAGCCTAACAACATTCATAGGCGCTGCGATATTTCTCACTCGCTCAATTCCTTCATAAACATCTTTAACTATCTTGTTTACTCCGGCTACTATGATAACTTTCTTAGGACCGAATATCATTGCGGCAACTCTGTTTCCCAAGCCATCTATATTTATGAGCTCACCTTCCTCGGTTATCGCATTGCTTCCCGTTAAGAAGACATCTGATAATAGCCCCTCCTTTCTTACTGCAAGATTTACTTCAGGTGAAGTGAGCGCACGCTTATCCCAAATATCCATCAACTTATACCCACGCTTGTCCAAAGCCTCGTCAATACCTATTTCTCTAATCGTCAGTGAACCTGCTATGCCAACTTTTGATCCTTCTGGTATGATTTTCAATATTTTTTCCAAAGCGTCCTCTTTTGTCTTCGCAAAAAATGCATCAAATCCATTACTTTTTAGGGCCTCTACCGTTCTCTTTGCTTTATCTTCAACATACCAATTCTTACTTGCTTTTTGGTCAATAGACCATTGTTTTTCCCCACTCATTGTTTATCCAGTAACCTTTAAAACGAGTTGAGTTTTTAAAATATTCCATAACCGTGCTATATGTAACAAATCACCTCAAAGAAATTTTCCCTGAGATTGCTCATGTTCTTGGACTTAGAAATGGATGTTACATGTTCTCAGGAGAAAAAGAAGGCCAGCAAAAAAAATTCCTCTATTTGGAAAGAATGCGAGGCTTAGGAAAAATGGGCAATCTTTTATCTTGATTTCTCAGATAACGGTTGGAATTGATATCGGCTGCTGAGGCTAAGTCATATGAGTCTAACGAACTTTTATGAAAAATATCTTTTTGATTATTTTCAAATTCGAAAAGTAAAATTTCCACGTGTGCTCTTTGGCACTTCTCCTTTCTTTGGTGCAGGGCAGTTTATGGAGAAGTCAACGATATATCATCAGAAATTCTACCTCAATCCTGAGAATATGACTTGGCTTTATAGCGAATCCATCCTTAGAGGTTTAAATGCGATCCATGTTCCTAGCGACCCGGTTATTATTAATGCCGTAATTGAGGCGATAGGATCTTGCTCGGTTGATAGCTTTATTATTGCAACGATTGAGGCCAGAAACATTGAAGAGGAATTGAGACTATGTGAAAAGATTAAGGCAAATTCGATAGTTCTTCATGCCTCCTATACAGATGGCGCGATAGAGGGCATCGATCAAGTTCTAACGATGATTAAAGAACATTTCAATGAAATCCCGACTGGAATAGCGACACATTATCCAGGCATAGTAATACCAAGAATCTTAGGATCAGAAATGGTGGATCTTATCTTGGCTCCTATTAACTTGAGGGGAGATTTCATGATGCCTGATGCAAATTCTACTTCGAATGCCATAGCAGATTCCAGAAAGAGTGGAAAGAAGGTCATAGCTATAAAACCATTGGCTGCAGGTCTTTTGAATCCAGAAAAAGCTCTTGAATTCCTTGCAGACAAGGTCGATGGTGTTGCTGTGGGAATAACCTCGCTGAAGGAATTAGATGAATTAATGGAATCTGCAAGTAGATATTTCATTTAGAGGAAACCGCGCGCTCTAGGAATACGTTCATAAGAACCTAATGCCAAATAACTTACTTAATACACACTTAATGGTCCTAAGAAATGGTCCCAAAAGCAAATAAATGTAAATTTAAGAGCGAAACAAAAATTGGAAATAAACATTGGGAGTGGTGCTCTCTTTATAATGCCGAGACATCAAAGCTTGATTGCGATAATTGTGAATTTAGAGAAATGAATAAGAAACCTCTGAGAATTAGAAGAGAAATCATTTCATAGCGAGCACTAAACTATCGATTGGATTTTATCTAAGAAAGTTAGAATATCAGGACTTGTTAGGCCGTAAAAGTTCCATTTTCCTTCTCGCCTAAATTTTACCAAGCTAGCATTTTCGAGAATACCGAGATGGTGAGAAGTAGTAGGTTGTGACATATCCAGTGCGACCATTATCTCACATACACACATATCTCTAGTTCCTAAAAGTAATAGTATCTTTAAGCGCGAAGGATCCGATAATGCCTTGAAAATTTTACTTTGCTTTTTAAGTTTTTTTTCCTCTAGTTTATTTGTAAGGTCTTTGAGCTCTTTCACATACTTTGTAGCATTCCTTGAAGGACATAATCCCGAGGTTACCAATCGTCTGACACGCGTTTCGTCGTCTGATTTCTGCATAATTATAACCGACTATAATACCTTATTGGAGAATTAGCGCATGAGAACATATTAATATATTTAAATTTATTTAGTAACGGCGCGAGTATCTATCTTAGGAAATCCCTGCTCATCGAATAAGCGCTTCTTGGCCCATAGTGAAACGTTAACCAGGCTTATTAAAACTGGGACCTCCATTAAAGGCCCAATTACGGCAGCGAAAGCTACGCCCGAATTGATTCCAAAGACTCCTACCGCTACCGCGATTGCCAATTCGAAATTGTTGCTGGCTGCTGTAAAGGAAAGTGTTGCAGTTTCAGAGTATAAGAATCCCAAGAACCAAGACAGAAGGAAGGATGCTCCAAACATTATCAAAAAGTAAGATACAAGGGGTAACGCTATCCTAAACACATCGAAAGGCAGAGTGATAATATACTCGCCTTTCATGGAGAACATGACTATGATTGTGAAGAGAAGTCCGATTAGAGCGGTTGGACCCAGCTTGGGCATGAATGATCGATCATACCACTCTTTTCCCCCTCTTTTTATTAGGCTGAATCTAGTTACTATTCCGGCGATGAAGGGGATACCAAGAAATATGAAAACACTTCTCGCGATATCCCAAATCGAAATATTTACCACACTGACCTCGGCTGACGGGGCTATCCAAGATGATAGCAGAGTGATAAAGAAATATGCGTAGAAAGAGTATAGCGCAATTTGAAATATTGAATTAAGTGCTACGAGAATTGCGCAGTATTCATTATCTCCTTCGGCGAGCAGATTCCAAATTAGAACCATAGCAATACAACGTGCTAATCCTACTAAGATTATGCCGACTCTATACTCAGGAAGATCCGGAAGGAAAAGCCAGGCAAGGCCAAACATTAAGAACGGGCCCACTATCCAGTTAAGAAATAGAGAAACGCTGAACATCTTCCAGGCTTTAGCGACTTTTGATAGCTCTTCATACTTGACTTTCGCGAGCGGAGGATACATCATCCATAACAGACCGATAGCTATGGGAAGCGAGACTGTATCAATACGTAATCTATCAAAAATATTTGCGATTTCTGGAAATGCCGCCCCTGCGCCAACTCCAATCGCCATAGCAAGGAATATCCATATTGTAAGGAATCTATCCAGTAAAGTCAGCTTCCCTGCATCTTTAGATGGCAAATTCTTTACCTCGAAGTGTAGAGAAGTATTGTAATGATAAATAAAAATATTTAAATTTATTGATTCGTCCTAAAAAATGGGAGGATTACAATGAAGATAAATGACAACGAAGTTCCTGAGGAATTGTATTACACTAAAGAGCACAGTTGGATGAGGATCAATAAAAAAAAATGTATAATTGGAATAACTGATTACTTTCAAAAAATGTTGAGAGGATGGGCATTTCGCGAGCCTACCGACATCGTATTTGTTGAACTCCCCCAAGTAGGATTAAAAGCCTCCATATCAGATCCAATAGCTTCTATTGAGTCCATTAAGGCAGTTTCAGATCTAAATGTACCTGTCTCTGGCGAGATAATAAAAGTGAATGAAGAGCTTCTAGATAACCCTAATTTAATTGGTGAAAGCCCTTATGTAGATGGATGGATAGCAATAATAACACCATCAGATCTCGATAATGAAATAAAGTCTCTCATGAAAGCAAGAGATTATTGTAAACATTTGGAGAAGTTGATTGAAATTCGTAAACATGAATATTTGGAAATGTTGAGAAAAGTAGGTCTTAGGGAAAAATGATAAGGTGATTGAAATGGTCATCGTTGAAGTAATAGGCGTTGAACCTCCCTGTAAGAGATGCGCGACCGCGAAGAAAAATGCTGAAGAAGCCGTTGCGGAGCTTAAAAAAGAAGGGATAGGAGTCACAATTAAAAAAATGGACATAGCATCAAAAGAAACAGTATCAAAATTTGGTATTATTCTATCTCCGGCACTGGCAGTAAACGGTAAAGTAAGAGTCGCTGGTAGAATTCCAAATACTGATGAAATAAAAAGAATTATCAAAGAATCTATATGAAGAATTAGGAGGAAATTCAACGAATCAAAATATTAGGACCTTAAGAACAATAATTCTTTTAATTTTCCTATCAGCAATCTTTGCTGGCTTAATCTACTCTAGGATTATGGCTTATTCACTAGCTCCTACAATGGAACCTGTAGACTTCCATGGATTGCCTTTATGGCAAATTCCTTTAGCCTATATCTGGGATTACTTAAGCCATGGATGGATTTGTTTACTTTTTGCTTTTGTAACAGCAGGCATTGTCTATGAGTTCTTGCCAAAAGAGATCGTTAACAAATACATGAGTAGCAGTAAAGCCTCAGGATATTTGCTGGCAACAGGCGTGGCTCCATTTTTCACTGTTTGTTCATGTACTATGATACCTTTGTTTTCAGGCTTTCTATTTGCAGGGGCAGGAATCGGTCCAGCCATCTCATTCCTATTAATGGCTCCTGCCGCAAACATTCTTACGATACTGCTGACTGGAGAAATTATTTCATGGCAGATAGCGATTGTTAGAATCTTCGCCTCTCTAGCCACCGCGGTAGTCGCAGGAATAGTTATTTCTCGTACTCCATGGGGTAGAAGGATCGAAAACGAACATAAAGCTAATAATTCGATTAAAAGGTCGATGGCGGTTGTTAAGATATCTCTTGATGATAAATTATCGAATGCATTAAATTTTGCGTGGTATTTAGGAAAGCAGATCCTTCCATTCTTTTTTGTAGGTCTAATAGCAGTAAGCTATGTGGAGGCTTTTCTACCTAAGAATATCGTTGGAAATTATCTGACCGGGATTCAAGGAGTTCTTTTGGCCTCGGTTATTGGAGGCCCTCTATATACGCCAACTCTTGTTGAGATCGTTCTAGGCAGAGGACTTTTGAACCTCGGAATGTCCCAAGCTGCGTTACTATCTTGGCTAATGGGCCAACCTTACGACATTCCAAACATGATGGCAGCATCTAAGATAATAAAATGGAAGTCAGTTCTTACTTATGCTTTGATCGCTTTAGCATTCAGTATCGCAAGCGGGTCGCTTTATGGTTGGTTCATAGTCGGACTATAATATTCAAAGCATTTCGTGTTTCAATTAACGATCGATTCAAATTGTAGTATGAATTTAATTCTAGTCTATCAATGGTGTTATTTTGCCTACGGTTTCTATTGTAAAGGGCGACAATCCTCAGAATATTACAGTGAAAGCACTAGAGATGGTAGAAGGATATATGGCCATTTCTAAAGAAAAACCAGTTTTGATCAAGCCGAACTTTCTAAATGCAAAGCACCCATCAACAGGAATCACAACAGATAGTAGGATTGTTGAAGGCGTAGTCAAGTATTTAAAACAAAACAAAGTCAAAGAAATAATGATTGGCGAGGGAAGTGGATATGCAGACACTTTTGAGGCGTTTAAAAATGCAGGAGTTGACACGGTAGCGAATAAATGGAACGTTCAATTGGTCGATTTAAATAAAGATGAATTCGTTGAAGTTAGGCCAACAAATCCCTTGAGTTTAAAGAAGGTGAAGATCGCCAAGACTGCCTTAGAGAGTACAATAATTAGCGTGCCAAAGCTAAAGCTCCACAGGATTGCAAACGTTTCGTTGAGCTTAAAAAATATGATGGGAGTAATGACTCCTAAAGGATCTATGCATTCGCATCTGAACATTAATATCGCTGATCTGGCCTCCATTGTTAAACCAAGAATCGCGGTTATAGATGGGATAATCGCTGGAGAAGGACACGAATCTAGTGAAGATCCTGTAGAGATGAATCTAGTCGTAGTAGGGAAGGACCCAGTTGCAGTGGATGCGGTTGGCGCCGCAGTAATGGGCGTTCCGCCAGAAGATGTTAAACACATTCGTTTTGCAGTAGAAAAGGGCCTAGGAATATCGGATCTAAATCAGATAAAAATTTTAGGCGAGTCAATAGAAAGTGTGAAAAAGAAGTTCAGGAGTTCTATTTTATCCAAATTCCTCGGACGTTTAGGTTAAAAGGGCAAGCCATTCGAAATAGCGCTATAAAGAATTTATTTTTCTAAACAAAAATATATTTTACGATAGAAAATGCGTCTTAAGGTAACTCTTTGCATAGCCTTAGTAACGATCGCATGGATTGCTATTGTTTATGCTGGAATCCCTTACGATCTTATGAAAACGATACAGATTGGAACAAAAGTAAACGTTTTGGTTGATGAAGGAGAAGATTTTTCCTATATTATCTATATTGATGAAGCCTGTACTCAGGAACTCATAGAGCCACTCAATTTTGGTTCGGTTTATCGAGGAGGAAAAAGCGAGATTCGCCACTTGTACATTAAAAATACTTCTGATAAAAACGTGACTTTAAGCGGTATTCGATCCAATACTTCGGGACTTGACATTATTTGGGGATTCGAATCAGCCACAATACATCCAGGTGAAAAAATTCATATCTGGCTTATACTCCAAGTTGACCAAGATTTACCAAAAGGATCTTATGATTTTGACATTTTAATCGATATAGCAGATCTATCCACGCATTATCGTTCTCACGCACGAAAATAACAAATACTGCCCTCGTAAAAAATCTAAAAGATCCTTTTAGCGCACGCACTTCAGGAGTAAAAATAAATATAATATGCTTAGCAAATAATTTTCATAACTATGATATCTGAAATTGAATTAATTATGAGAATAGTATTAGCCGGTGCCTTAGGTGCATTAATTGGTGTTGAAAGGGAAAGAATTGATAGACCGGCTGGCCTTAGAACACATATGTTGGTCTCTTTAGGCGCAGCACAATTCACTATATTATCATTTCACGCCTTTCCGGGCTCTGATCCTTCACGTATAGCCTCGGTTGTTGTTGTGGGTATCGGTTTTATTGGTGCAGGGACTATTATCCAAAGTAGGAATAGGATTATTGGAGTTACTACAGCAGCATCTCTTTGGGTAGTGGCATCTATAGGGATGGCGGTTGGCATAGGATTCTACTTAGCAGCGATTGTTGTAACTATATTATCATTTCTGACCTTAAGGCTCAAATTAATTGAAGATAGATTACATAAAGATCGTGCAAAAAAGTAA
This sequence comes from uncultured Candidatus Bathyarchaeia archaeon, assembly GCA_964346435.1. Classification (GTDB taxonomy): domain Archaea; phylum Thermoproteota; class Bathyarchaeia; order 40CM-2-53-6; family RBG-13-38-9; genus JAOZGV01. The sequence continues at coordinate 17,467 of CAYFUV010000067.1, forward strand.
TATTTGCGTAGTATTAGTCGCTAATTAACATTCTCAAGTTCTAACTCGCATATAATGGTCATGTGCCAAGATATTTATATATAAAGGCAGGAAAAAGTGAAGAAAAGAATTTTAATATTTTTCGTATTTAATATAGCCTTGGCTACGGTACATACCATTATGGTTAATGGAATGATTCCTTACGACGTTCTAGAAACAATTCAAATTCGAGCAATCGCTTATGTAATTCCCAATGAAGGAGAAAATTCTTCTTTTATACAAAGTGGGATTTCTAAAGTCAATATTTTGGTTAACGAACGTGATTATTTCTCATATGCCATCTATGTAGATAAAGATTGCACGCAAGAACTCATGGAACCTCTTGATTTTGGTTCCCTTTATCGAGGTGGAAATAGTAGCCTTCAGCACCTGTATATTAGAAACACTGGAATTACTAATGGGACTTTGTGTGATGTTCGCCTCGATAATTCTGGCTTTAATGTCTTTTGGGGCTGTGACGGTTCAACTACTCTTCATTCAGGTGAAACTGTATATATAAGGTTAAGACTACAAGCCAATTCAGATATGCTTATGGGGTCCTATGATTTCAATATACTGATCGATATAGCGAATTTATCGACTGAATACATGAGATCAACTCGATTAAATTCGATGCGCGAGTCTTTTCCGAGTACATATATGATGTTGAAGGAAGTAGTAAGAATAATTATTCCAACTATAATTATAATTGCCTTAATGAGCATGGCTTGGGCAATCCGGTCTAGGAGTAGAAAATAGGTATTAATTAATTTAGTGTATAATGAACATGCCTGCAATCAGTTTAGATGGATAAAAATCACATAAGATAGCGTATTATACATAATTATCCCAAAAAAACAATTGGAGAAAAAATTGGAAGCGCGATTTCATTCTTGCTATCGTATATTGTAAGTAATGTCTAACCACTAACCAACGTTCTTAATTTCTTATTTTTAGAGATATCTTTGACCTTCCCTTCGAAAATCAATTCGCCCCTCTCTATTATATATGCTCTATCAGCTATTCTTGATGCGTTAGGTATACTAGACTCAGCCGCAAGTATTGATACTCCCAGTTCTTTTTGTATCTTCTTTATTCTTTGAGCAAACCTTACCAGAATAACTGGAGCCAAACCTTCAAGTGCTTCATCAAGTAAAAGTAGTGACGGGCTTAACATAAGTGCGCGAGCCACCGCAACCATTTTTCCCTCTCCCCCACTTAAGACTAAGCCTTCTCTATTTCTAAGCTCATTAAGTTCTGGAAATATGTTGAAAACCTCATTTTCGAAATCTGGTCTCGATTCATTTCCAAGATTTTTTTTACCGATTACCCATCTAGGAAATTGGATATTCTCCTCAACTGTAAGTTCAGTAAACACACCTCTATAGTCTGGTGTTAAGCCGATACCTAGCCTAGCCCTTTTGAATGGAGGAAGATCTGTAATTTCCTTTCCCTTGAAGGATATCTTGCCACTCTCTGGATTCAGTAAGCCAATTATGGTTTTAATAGTACTTGTCTTGCCAGCTCCATTTCTTCCAAGCAAGCAGACTATTTCGCCTTTATTCACTTCCATTGAAATGTCTCTAAGGACTTGAACAGTGCCTATAAACGTATTTACCTTATCAAGCTTAAGCAACGCCATTCATATCTCGCCCATAACTACTTTTTTCACTCTCTCATCTTTCTTAACTTCTTTGGGCTTTCCCTCAGCAAGTATTTTTCCTTGATGCATGGCCACTACTTGGTCAGAGTATGCGAAGACTATATCCATATCGTGTTCGACTATTATAGCAGTCACTCCACGTTTCCTGACCGCTTCCTCGATTCGTTTTATGACTGGTATTTTTTCTGAGGTGCTTACACCACTAGTCGGCTCATCTAAAAGTATCAACTTGGGGTCAAGAGCAAAGCAGAGAGAAACGTCCAAGACCTTTCTAAGCCCATGAGGTATATCGCTTGCCAGGGTTTCAGAATAATCTGCAAGTCCAAAAGTCTTAAGCAGCTCAAAACTTCTATTTGCCACTTCTTCATCTTTATTTAGTGAAGAAAAGGGTTTATTGGCCTTACCTTGATGCGCGATTACAGCCGCCTTCATGTTCTCTAGCACGCTCATTCCATCAAAAAGATTTACTATCTGGAAACTGCGTACAAGCCCCATCTTTGCCAATCTGCTGGGAGCAAATCTTGTAACGTCCTCGCCATAAAAGTATACTTTTCCCTCATCTGGTTCAATCATATTGCTGATTAAATTTAGATAAGTAGTCTTTCCAGAACCATTTGGGCCTATTATGGAGAGAATCTCCCCCTCATGTACATTAAGGTCTACTTCATCTACTGCCTTGACCTCTCCAAAATATTTCTTCAACTTCTCTGTCTGTAAAACCGTTTTCTTAACTTTGGTGCCACGTCGTGTAGCCATCCTGTTATACCTCCTGGAAATAAAAATATGAAGATAATTACTATAGATCCAAGAAAAACCGGCCAAAACGTAGTGAATCGCATTATCTGGACTTTAAGGTGATAGAAAACGAATGCTCCTACAATTGGACCCGCAAAATAGTTCATCCCCCCCAATATGTTCATGAAAGCTACATCGCCGGAGGTTAGCCAAGTTGAGATGTCGGGAGATACCTGTCCACTTAGAGGAGCCCATAAAGCCCCTGCGATTCCTCCATATATAGCGGATATAACAAAAGCCGTTAGTCTATATCTGCCAATAGGGATGCCAACAAATTCCGCTCTAACACCATTCTCCCTTATCGCCTTCAGGGCTAGTCCGAGTGGGGATTGATATATGCGCCACACTATAAATGCAAGTACACAGAAGATAGCGAAAACATAATAATAAAATACAAAAGTTCTGAATGCCTCGTGGCCAAAATCTATCCCAAACAGCGTTGGAATATATATTGGGAGGCCATCGGTTCCCCCAGTGATGTCGTAGAGTTTTAGCAACAGAGAGTACCATACCATAACGATTGCAAGGTTAAGAACACCGAAGAATATTCTAGTATAGCGTATGACTATTAAGCCAACCCCAAGGCCCATGATAGCGGAGAAGAGAATGGCAAATAGCAAGAGTAATTCCATCGAGAATATACGATATGGCCCCATGTCCGGACTCATTAAAAATCCCACAGTATAAGCACCCACTCCTAAGTAGAGCGCATGTCCGAATGAGAGTAAGCCCGTGCGGCCAAGAAGAACATTGTATCCTAGAGCATATATCGCAAAGCAAAAAGTTAGGGCAAAGACAAATGTATAGTACTTTGGAAGTATAAATGGAGCAATGCAAGCTATGCCCAATCCAACTATCAGAGCCGCAACTTTTTGGTATAATTTCATGACTATTTTTCCTCCCTAGTGAACTTCTTACCGAACATTCCTCTTGGTCTAAATATGAGCGTTATGACCAATATCAGGAATACGAAAGCTAGTTCAAGCTGGGGTATGATTGCTATTCCGAAAGCCCTTACCAGACCGATAGTTGAAGAAGCTGCTAAAGCGCCTTTAAGACTACCTAGCCCACCTATGATCATTACTGCGAACGAGAGAACTATTGGCTCAAAACCCATGCCTGAATAAGCGCTAGTTGCTGGAACGTATATAGCGCCTCCTAGACCTGCTATAAATACCGCAATAAAGAATGTTTGGGTATAAAGAATGGAGGAATTTACTCCTAGTGCGCGCGCCATTGGCGGATCTTGAGCCGTACCTCTTGTTACACGCCCTAAAGGCGTCTTGAAGAAAAAGACCCATAGACCGAGGCCTACAGCCGCTGCAAAAGCATATATCGCAAAATTGTAACCTGGATAAGAGTGTCCTAATATCGTAATAGTGCCCATCCAATTGAAGAGCTGATTTGCTGACACAGGATAGCCGCCGAAAACCATCCGGAGAATATCGTCAAGAATTATCACGAGTCCAAAAGTTGCTAGAAGGGAATACTCTTCACGTATCTTATACAATCGTTTGAAGAGTATGGGTTCAATGGCGAAGGCCGTTAAACCTACCAATAAAGCTCCTATAGGGATGCAAAGCCATATTACGTAGATTGGATAACCAGCCTTATCTGCCATAGTCATAAGATACCATGTGAAAAAAGCGCCCATTGCGTAGAATCCACCGTGGGCGATATTAAGTATTTTCATAAGCCCATATAATATGTTAAGGGCAATAGCGATCAAAAAGAGAGCAAAAGCATAATAAAAACCATTTAATATTATTATGACAACCGTTTCGGGGTCCATCGACTCATCACAGGCTTTTTTATAAGAAAAAAAAGAAGTTAGGTTTTAGGATATTTATTTTTTTCCTTCAATACGCACGCATTATGCACAGGGTCGTTTATCACCAAGTTTCTATCCAATCAGAGTATTTCATTCCAGTTCCTAATGGATATTCTAAAAGCGGTGGCAACGATTTTGGATTGTAGACAAGCTCAGGCTGTATGAGTCCAACTGTTGCTGGATCTAGTGTCGTTATTGGATACTTTGGATCGTGTATTGTAGTTCCGTAAGGTAGAGGATTTATGAATTGTCCGTCGTTTGTAATAACTCTGTGTCCTCCAGGACCTAGCACTTGGGAGCCCTGAATTTCCTTGCAAATTTGTTCAACCTCAGGATAGCTTCCAGTATAGCTGTAGAGCCTTTCTACTGCATGCTTGTAGGCAAAAACAGCGGTGAAAACTTGCATTACGTCGAATTCTGGATATTTGTTATGCCTCTTGTTCCACTCTTCTACGAACCATTTGTTAAGTGGGAATAGGTTATGCTGTGGGAACTCGAAGTAATAGTCACGTTGGAGAGCGATCACACCAGGAGGAACTATATCCTGAGTGAGTGCATTTAATGCACTGTAACCTATTATCGACACAACTTTTGTATTTTCAAATAGTCCGTAAGCCTGCCCTTGTTTGCAAAGAGTGACAAAGTCTCCTCCCCAACATGCCGAGATGACGACATCTGGATTAGCATCGAGGCATGCGGTTATGTGAGATGAAAAGTCTGTAGCAAATAGCGGGGGCCATGTTTCGACTACGCTTTCCATATGTGGAGCTAGCTTACCCAGAGCTTGCATAGAATATTGCATGGCCTCGTGGCCGTACACATAGTCTGGGTTGATACCTCCAATTCTCTTAGCATCTGGAAACTCCGTTTTGATTAACTGCGCTGCACAATTTGGTTCTGCTAGATTCTGCTCACCTGATCTGAAGAGGTACGTTGGATCTGGGGCTATTTCTTCAACCATTTTTACAGTTGTCGAACACTGTAAGAACCACGGAACTTTAAGCTGTTCTACATGTGATGTTATAGCATTTGCATTTGAACCGCCAACGTCTCCAACTACGAGGTCAACTTCGTCCTCCATTACCATCCTTCTATAGGCCTCAACAGTAACATCAGGTGTACCTGCATCACGCTTCATTACTTCAACTTTTCTTCCTAGAATTCCGCCACCTTCATTTATCACATCCGCTGCCAAGTTGGCTGCGTTTAGACAATATTCACCAACCATGGCAGCTGCACCGGTGAACCATGAAATAACGCCGAGCTTTATCGGTTCCTTTGGGACTCCTACTTCTGGCTTACCTGCTGTGACAGTTTTAGTAAGCGTAAGCGTTTTTTCCACTTCTGCTGGCATAGGAGCCATAAGCCGCGAGGCCCCATAACCTACGCCTGCGCCTACACCGAAACCCACGATTCCAGTCGCTGCTGCAGTTTGAAGGAATTTTCTTCTAGAAACTTTTTCTTCTGACATTTTTTTCCACTTTACCGCGCGCGCAAGCGCGCGGATTATATTCCAAGGTACTGTTTTATATATAAAGTTTTACAGGTGAGTTTTTGCAATTCGTGCGCTCGAGTTTGACTGTTAGAGGAGATAGAAATTTTATACATTTTGTGATGGGTTAAATAAAGTTATTATTAACGATATGACTGAACTTCAATATTGGAGTGAAACATCTCGTTGGGATTCAGGTAAATGAAGATTAAAAGAATACATGCTAGACAGGTATTTGATTCGATTGGCCTCCCTACAGTTGAAGTTGATGTAACTCTTAATAATGGTGCGACAGGCCGCGCCACAATTCCATCAGGGGCTTCAACTGGCAAGTTTGAAGCGTTGGATCTTAGAAATGGAGATCCTAACAAGTATGATGGCTATGGAGTTTTAAAAGCGATATCAAATGTAAATAAAATAATAGCGCCTAGAATCATAGGGATGCGTGTCTCAGACCAGAGGCGAATAGACGAGACGCTCATTCAGCTAGACGGAACCAAGAATAAATCCAAGCTCGGGGCCAATGCAATATTAGGCGTCTCATTGGCGGTGTTAAAAGTTGCTTCATTAACAACTGGAATTCCATTACATCAACATATAATGAATTCAAAGGATGCTATGATGCCCATTCCAATTATTCAAGTTGTACACGGTGGCCCCCATTCTGGAGGAGTTTTGGACTTCCGAGAGTTCGCCATTCAACCTCTAAATGCGTCTAATTTTGCTCAGGCACTTGATATCGGAAGCGACGTTTATAAAACTGCTCTTGAAATACTGCAGGACAAGAAAGGTTATGGTCAACTCGTTGCATTTGATGGAGGCTTCGCTCCTATGCTAAGATCAAACGAAGAAGCATTGTCGATATTGACGGAAGCGGTAGAAAAATCTGGATATAAGCCTGGCATAGACGTGGGATTCTATGTCGATGTAGCGGCAAGTCACTTCTATATTCATAAAATGTATCGAACAATCGAGCGATCTATGGACGCTAAAAAAATGACGGAGCATCTCGAAGACCTTTGTTCGAAGTACCCTATAGTCTCCATCGAAGATGGTATGGCAAAAAATGATTGGGAAGGCTGGAAAATTCTCTCACAAAGTCTTGGAGATAGCATTCAGCTGGTAGGTGATGAAATCTTTGCCACCAATAAAATGAGATTAAGAATGGGAATTGAACAAAATGTTGCAAATTCTATTATTATTAAAATGAATCAAGTTGGAACAATTACCGAAACGCTTGAGGTAGCTGACTTGGCGAAAAGATCAGGTTTCAATATAATTACGTCTGCACGCTATGGCGAGACCGAGGATGTTGCTGTCTGCCATCTAGCGATAGCTGTAGGATCGAAGCAGGTGAAATTCGGAGGATTTAGGAATACTGAGAGACTATCAAAGTTTAATGAATTGCTAAGAATAGAAGAAAAAATGACAGAAAGAGGGATCTATCGAAATAGAGACATACTTCCTATTCAAAAATGAGTTTTAGCGCCTGCCGGGCAATTTGTTAACTCGTGCGCTTTTCGGTTATGATCATAGCGTTTGCTCCATCTTAATAAAAAAAGTCTCAACGTAATAAATTTCTAAAACAAAGTTTTGACCTTGCTAAAATTTGCTGAGAAAACATCCAGAGTTTAGGAATAATCCTTCTAAAACCAGATGGCTCCTTTTCAAAAAAAGGATATGGGAAATTTAATGCTTGCGTACTTCAATAGCTTAAGCCTCAAGAACTGCAACTGCTCTTATAGGTGAACCAGTCCCTCCACGTATCTTTAGCGGCAATCCGACGAAAGTGAAGCGCTTCCCAGCAACTTTTCCTAAATTGCATAGGTTTTCTACATTCATTAAATCGTATTCGCCACAAACCTCGTGAGCAGGAAAGAAATTCTTGCAAGTGTTACCTGTCGAATCTATGGTAGTGGCATCTATGCCAATGTTTACTACGCCCTTTTCAACAAACCAAACAGTACCGTCTCTGTCTAATCCAGGATTTTCTGTCATGTATTCTGGTTTTGGATAAGTCCTTTCGTAGTGTCCAGTGTATAGAAGCACAGTATCTCCTTTTTCCACAGTTAGCTTAGCCTTCTCCAATGCGCTCTCGATCTCTTTCGTGGATATGACTCCTTTGGGTTTTATGTGAGAAAAATCCAAGCATATCGCTGGAGTAAAGAAATCTTCCAAAGGTATCTCATCTATTTTCTTGGCTCCTGGTTTGTTGCATACGTGCCAAATAGAATCTACGTGAGTTGGGCCATGGTCGCACATCAGTAAACCGAAAGTCGTGTATGAAAGGTCTCCTTTAGTGCCGTAATTTTGTCCCTTAGTTTCCTCATGAGTTCTATAGGGAAAAACTACAGTCGGTAAATGGCCTGGAAAAACGGGCATGCCGGTGAATATCTCTTGTGTTAGATCAACTATCTTGACCATCTAAAATTAAACCACTCCTAGTGCTTTCACCTTACTTTACTCTTAAAAAAATTAAGGTAAATGAAATTTCAATTTAGTTTTAAATTTTTCCAATCGAGTACGTGTGCTTTATCCTTAACGTTATGATTACGATTTCCCAATTGGAAGTTTAATTTGTATTCCTCCCGAAACTTCATCCTCGCTTTTCACCAAGTCACATCCTTTGATTTCAGCCAAGAAAAGTTCAAGAGTGGTATAAACAATTGCCTTGTCCAGATGCCCTCCTATTACTTTTCCATCATGAGTTCCTAAAGTCAAGTGTAGATGTGGGATAAGTTCTTCACCCCTCGGTAAAACATTCCCTTCCATTGTTAAAACCTCGAAAGGCCCCGTCTTTTTGATCACAGTGATCTTATCTATATCGTATGGAAGCTGTGAATTTGGTTTAACGCCGAAAAAAATCGCTTCAAAAACACTACCTATTGCAGAAAGGATAACCACTTGCCTGATCTTTTTTTCATTCATTACTTCTAGCAGTTTCTCACAAATCTCTTCTTTTGATTTCAATCTAACGACAAATGAGGAAGAGAGATCTATTTTTTCAAAATATTTTAATTTCATGCCTTCTCGGTACCTACACATATTCTTATAAATATTACAACAATTGCACAATTGTTTAAGCTTTCAAAAATGGCTAAAGAAAGTTCATATAGAATGCTAACCTAAACAGAGAATCAACAACGCGAATTTTAAGTCCAAATAGTATATTTCATATTATTAGAGGTTGGAATCATGGAGAGAAAAAAAGTTACCATTCGAGATTTGTGGGATATGAAGAAAAATGGCAAGAAGATAGTTGCTTTAAGCTTATACGACTATCCAACAGCTTTCTTCGCCGATAAGGCTGGAATTGATATTGTGCTGGTTGGGGATGGAAGTGTAGGTATGACGGCACTTGGATACGATAGCACCGTCCCAGTTACTATGGACGAGATGATAACTTTCTGCAAAGCAGTAGTTAGAGGTGCGAAGTACCCTATGATCTGGGGAGATATGCCATTCATGTCCTATAATGCGAGTGTAGAAGAAGCTTTGAGTAATGCTGGGCGTTTCATGAAAGAAGCCGGGGTTGATGCAGTCAAATTAGAGGGAGGGAAGGAAGTCTCTGATAAAGTTAGGGCAATAAGTGAGGCCGGCATTCCGATAGTTGGCCATGTCGGATTAACTCCTCAATCTGCATCTCTCTCTGGTGGATACAAGGTTCAAGGTAAGACCGCCAAGGATGCAAAAAAGATCTTGGATGATGCAATTGCATTGGAACGAAACGGTGCATTCGCCATCGTTATAGAATTTACGACTGCTGAAGTGGCAAAGATAATTTCTCAGCGGTTGAGCATTCCAGTTTTTAGTTGGGGCTCAGGGCCTTATTGCGATGGTGTGGGTCTGAATATCGCTGATGTCCTTGGTTTTTCTCTTGGATTGACACCAAAATTTGCTAAGAAATATGCAAACTTATACGATTCTATGCTAAAAGCAGTCGAAGGATATGAAGAAGATGTTAAATTAGCCAAGTTCCCAGCTGAGGTACATACCGTTCATATGGACAAGAGTGAATATGAAAATTTGCAAAGGATTTTAAAGAAATAATCGTCTCAATTTTCAATCTTAGTAGCGCGCACCAACCACTTATTTTAAATGTCTTGCAGGTTCTACTATTACTACTATTTTATGCTGAGTCGGAGGATAAAGAATGAATCTAGTTTTCTTTGCACCAATAACTGGTAGCATAGCGATGTCGATAGTTGCCTATCTTTATTGGCTTATCAAGAAGGAAGATCCTGGAACGAAGAGGATGAGAGAGATCGCCTCTTTCATACAAGAAGGCGCTAACGCCTTTCTAAAAAGGCAATTTATTACGATACTTTATTTTATTATTGGTCTAGCTATATTATTACTAATTGCATTTTGGCCACATTGGCAGATCCCTTTTGGATTCGTTTTTGGTGCATTGATGTCCCAACTAGCGATTTATATTGGCATGAATGCAACCGTCAGAGCCAATCTCAAAACTACTAGTGCAGCCCGGACATCTCCTGGTAGAGCTTTGACAATAGCTTTTAGGGGAGGCGCAGTTATGGGTCTAACGATCGTTGCCTTCAATCTTCTTGGCCTCTCTTCATTATTCTTTATTTTTGGCATCACCGAATCAAATCCGGAGCCAGTTAGCCTGATGGTTGGTTTTGGATTCGGGGCAAGTCTTGCTGCATTATTCGCTCAATTGGGCGGGGGCATCTATACAAAGGCCGCGGATATATCTGCTGATCTAGTTGGCAAGGTTGAGAAAGGCATTCCGGAAGATGATCCAAGAAACCCCGCAGTTATTGCAGACCAAGTTGGAGACAATGTCGGAGACTGCGCCGGTCGTGGAGCTGACCTCTTTGAATCTGGATCAGATAACCTAATAACCACTACGATCGTGGGTTTAGCCTTCTTTCCAGTATATGGATGGGCAGGTATACTTTTTCCTTTAATCACTAGATCTATCGGCTCTATTGGAACTGTTGTAGGGACCTTCATGGTAAGGCCAGAAGAGAAAAATCCACTACGTTCACTGAATATGGGTCTATTCTCAGCTGGACTTTTCGCATTTATTTCCTTCTATATTGTAGGAAGATATTTGATGAATGACATGGCTCTTTTCTATGCGCTTTCACTTGGTCTATTCGCTTCGCTATCCATTTCACTTATTGTGCAATACTATACAGGATATGATAAAAGACCGGTTAAAGAAATTGCAGAAGGAGCTAAAAGTGGAGCTGCAATCAACCTTCTTTCTGGCTTCTCTTATGGAATGGAAAGCGTCTTTTTGCCTATCATCATTCTCGGCGGAGTCACCATAGCTTCATACTTCGTGGCTGGAGGCGGTATTATAGGCGTTTATGGAATAGTTGCGGCCACTTTGGGCATAACTGAAATGAAAGGCATTATTATGGCGTCAGATGCTTTTGGACCAATCGTAGATAACGCGGCTGGAATTGGAGAGATGTCTGGTCAAAAGAAAGAGATTCGAAGATCACTCGATGTTCTGGACTCGGCTGGAAACATAACAAAAGCGATCACAAAAGGTTATGCCATGGCATGCTGTCTAATGACCGGCGTCGTTGTCCTTTTCGCTTATCTTTTCGAAGCTGCTAGAATGCAGAATATGCCTTTTGTAGAATTAAACGATATCATAATCAATCTTATAAATCCGATGAATATAGTTGCTTTAATGATTGGAACGACTATTCCTTTCCTATTCACCGCACTAGCTATACGTGCTGTTGGAAGAACAGCATTTGAGATGATTGGAGACATTAGAAAACAATTTAGAGAATCGCCTGGAATATTGGCAGGCAAGGTAAAGCCAGATTACTCCAGATGCGTTGATATAAGTACAAGGTATGCATTGAAAGAAATGGTCCTCCCAACGATGGTTGGTCTCGTTGCTCCAATTATCGTTGGTTTTATTTTGGGCATATGGGCTTTGGCAGCTTTCCTAATCGCAGTTAAGATTGTGTCTGCGGTGTTAGCAACCTTTATGTTCAATTCAGGTGGTGCTTGGGATAATGCCAAGAAATATATCGAAGACGGTCACTTCGGAGGAAAGGGAACAGAAGCACATGCTTCTTCTGTTATAGGGGACACTTTTGGAGATCCGCTTAAAGATACTGCTGGTCCATCCTTGCATATCTTAATTAAGCTTGAAAACATTCTATCAATAACTTTCCTACCCCTGTTCATTGCCTATGCCTTTCTATGAAATCCTAGCAAGCGTTCGGACCTCTATACTCAGCGCTGTTGGAATTTATAAGTTCGCAATTATTATACACGATAATTCTTACTCTTTAATTTTGAAATTGTTAGTGAAAAATAGCTCCGTTTACTTCACTTCAAAGTAAGATTTAACTTCGCATATCAAATTGATAATATTTTGGTGAGAATTTGCGCATTTCTTTTAAAGTTGAATATGTTATGACAAAAAAACTGATCACAGTCGATATTCAGTCCACATTAGCGGATGCTATAAAACGCATGATCGAGAAGGATATAGGTTCGATTGTTGTAACCCAAGAAGGGAAACCCGTTGGAATCGTAACTGAGAGAGATGTTCTAAAAGAGATTTGTGTCAGAGCCGCTTCATGTGATGTAACCAAAGTTGAAGAGATAATGAGTACGCCTCTAATAACGATCGATATTGATACTCCAATCGGTGATGCTGCAAGAATTATGGATGAAAAGAAGATTAGAAGACTTTTAGTCACAGAGGACGATGAAGTAAAAGGCATAGTGACCCAGAGAGATTTAATGAGGGGTACATTGGAAGTTTTTCACGCATTGACTTGGAAATAAAGAAAAAACCTCGATAAATAATCCGGATAAAAGAGTTAGTGTATTGGGTAAGACTTAGACCATAACTGAAGAAAAGCCACCGTCCACGGGGAGCGCCACTCCTGTTACAAAGTCAGAAGCTTGGCTTGCTAAGAAAGTCGCTGTACCTCTCAAATCATCTGGATCGCCCCATCTTCCAGTCGGCGTCCTTGCAAGTACTTTCTCATGCATCCCAGCTATTTGTTCTCTGGCTTTTATTGTTAATTCAGTATTGATAAATCCAGGTAATATCGCGTTAACTTGAATATTATCCGGTGCCCATGCAACGGCGAGGCTACGAGTTAATTGTACGATCCCTCCTTTACTTGCTCCGTATGGTGCAAGCTTCGCTCCTGCAAAGAGTGACGTCATGGAGCCTATATTGATGATCTTTCCTCCTCCAGCCCTCTTCATAGCTGGGTAAACAGCTTTTGAGCACAAGAAAGCACCACGTAGATTAACATCCAAGACGGCGTCCCAGTCGTCTGCAGTAAGATCCTGAGGCATCTTGCGGATATTTATCCCAGCATTATTTACTAATACATCGATTCGTTCGAACTCATCGAGCGTTTTCTCCACTACAGATTGAATCTCCCCCTCATGCAGTATATCAGCTTTGATACCTAACGCTCGTACTTTGAATTCGTCTTTAATCTCTTGCACCGCTTTCTTTGTTTTTTCTTGGTTACGTGCAGCGATGACGATATCGCCCCCCACTTCAGCAAATCCTCGTGCAATCCCTTTGCCTATGCCTCCATTGCCTCCTGTAACAATGGCTACTTTTCCTTGCAAGCTAAAAATATCGGCCATAATCTTACCTTCTTAATTAAATCTAATACTATCTATGCTAATTTAACAATTTATTTTATATACTGGCTCAAGTGGCCCAATTACCGGCTATAGGAACAAAAAGAATAAAAGAATTGCTTCTGCAGAAGTCAATGATCTTTTTGTCATAAATATTGATTTACAAAGACTACTTCATAAGCACGTGCGCGGGATTTTTATAATGGAAGATTAATAGTAAACGTTGACCCCTCGCCTAGCTTGCTTTTCACGTCAATATCGCCATAGTGCGCCTCGATCAATCGTTTACAGACCGCCAATCCAAATCCTTGACCCTTGGCTTTAGTGGTATATAGAGGACTGAACAATTTTTCTACATCTCTTTCGCTTATACCTACGCCCGTATCTTTAAAGTTAATTAAAGCCCTCTCTCTTGTTTTAGACACACTTATTGTTAGTATGCCTCCTTTGGGCATGGCTTGTAAAGCATTCGTTATTAAATTAATAAACACTCGTCTCATCAATGCTTGGTCAATAGACAGTTTTGGGAAGTCATTTTGAAAACGGACGGAGATCCTAATATTCTTAGGAATCTTTATCGAATTAAGAGAGTCATCAACTAGCTGTCGTAAATTTGTTTCAGTAAACTTTGGCTTTATAGGCGTAGCATAATCCTGAAGGTCAGAAACAATTTTATCCATGTAACTTACTTGCTTTGTGATGTCCTCAAGTAATTGATTTAAGCCTTTTTCATTCATAAGATCTTTAACAAAAAGGGGCATAGACCGCCTCTTCTTATTTGCTATATAGAGCATATTGAATATGGCCTGCAATGGATTTCGCAAGTCATGGCCCACCATCGCTGCGGTTTCACCAATTATAGCCATTCGTTCTAATCTTCTCAAGCTTGATTCCAGCCTCTTACGATCCGAGATGTCGCGGTTGATAACTAGAATTGCTGGCATGCCTCTATAGGTAAAAGGAATTCCAGTCGACTCAACATCAATGACTGTCCCATCTAAACGTATTAACTTAATTTCAATGAAAGGAAGGCTAACACCTTCTTTTAGTGCTTTTTCAATACGTAGCTTAATGGTCTTTTGATAATCAGGGTGAACGAAATCAATTACTCTTTTTCCAAGAAGATCCTTTATATTTGCAACGCCATACAGTTTTGCTGTTGCGGAGTTGGCAAATACAAACTTACCATTACTATGAATAAAAATCGCTTCAGGAGAAAGCTCAACAAGTTGACGGTAACCTTTTTCGCTATCTTGTAGTTCTTTGGTTTTTTTATTTACTGATTCCTCTAATTCCTCAGTATATTTTCTGACCTTTTCTTTCGCCTTCTCCAGTTCGGTAATATCAAGTTGCGTAGATATACTACATACTGGGTTTTTTTTCTTATCATAAATAGTATTAGTATTAAGCAAAACGTCGATTACTTTCCCTTTTTTCGTAATGATTTGCAGCGCTTCGTTCTTAATCTTGTCCGTCTTCTTCCATTCGAGGAAAATTTTTTTTGCTTTCTTTCTTGATGAAGGGGCATAAATTGTAGTGAGAAAGGGTTTCCCAATCAATTCCTTTTTATTCTTATAGCCAAGCGTTTCAACAACCATTCTGTTGCAGTTGATAATTCTACCATCTAAACCTATATTGTATACAAGTAGTGGCAGGTTTTCAAAGTGTCGTAAAAACTCAAAACGATCAGATTCAAGGGTGCTTTCAGCCTTTTTATTCTCTATGGCATCCATTACCGCGCCATACGCCCCATTTACTACATTTCCTATAAGCGTGTAAGCTCGATTTTTATTGGAATTTTAAAAAGTTACCATGATTGCCTTTCTATATATGATTTAGCGGGCCCGCCGGGAATTGAACCCGGGACCCATCCCCAAGAATTGTGCGTGACAAATCCTTCCGGGTGGCTTCCTTTGTTTGGTTAAAAGCCCGGTACTCTTCCTTTTCAGGATTTAGGGCTTATCTTCGCTAAATCTGGCTGAGCTACGGGCCCATTTTTATGAACAATAATATTTCTGAAGCAATAAATCTTTTCTCTGTTGGGTGGAATGAAATTAGAAAAGTTGTATAGCGTGAGATAAATCGAATCAAATTATAAAAAAATACATCGCAGTTTGTATTAAAAAAAGTGTGATGAAGAGAAAAACACCTCTTCAATATTTCGTTGGAGTTTTTGAAATCCCGAGCATTTCTCTTGCTTCAGCCGGAGTTGCGACTGGTCGGTTAAGTTCCTTCGCTATTCTAACTGCTCTCTCTACAAGTTGTGCATTACTCTCTGCTTTGGCACCTCTTGCATAGTAAACATTGTCTTCCATTCCTACTCTAACATGCATTCCAAGTATCATTGCTAGAGTCGTTAAGGGAACTTGGTGTACTCCTATGCCTATAATGTTGAACATGGTATCCGGAGGAGCAAAAGTAACTTGATTGAGCAAGTGCCAGGGTGTTGGCTGTGTCGCACTTTGCATTCCAAGGACTAG
>CAYFUV010000068.1:0-33780 GCA_964346435.1 uncultured Candidatus Bathyarchaeia archaeon
CTACAACCGAGTGGGGCCTCAATTATACATCCTCATGTGCAAGTCTTGATTGATAAAGAGCCTTACGAAGAAACAAGGTTACTTATTGAGAAAAGCAATTCTTATTTTAAAAGACATAATACAAACTATTGGCGAGATCTCTCGAAACTCGAGAAAAAAATTTCTATAAGATATATTGGCAGTAGCGGATGTGTTGATTGGGTCTCAAGTTTCGCACCTGGTGGAAATAATGAAATTATTGGAATTATTAATGGAGACGCTTCATGTATAGTTGAGCTTAATAAAGAGGAAATAAAGGATTTAAGCTCGGGCGTTTCAAAAATCTTTAAAGCTTTTTCAAGTTTTGGGTTTCAGAGTTTTAATATGGGTATCTACTCAGCGCCTTTAGGTAGAAATATATCGGATTATTTTCTAGTTAACTTGAAGATAGTCTCAAGACCCAATTTAAAAACCCTATATGCTGCTGACAAAGGTTTTATGGAAATTCTATATAACGAAAACATCGTCTCAACTGTACCCGAAGAAGTCTGCGAGGATTTAAAAAGATACTTCAAGAATTCTTAGCGTGTATTAATGGAGAAAATATTAATATCATTCTTAATTTTTCTTATGGCCTCGTCTAAATAGCTGAAAAAATATTGTATTTTGGAAATCATTGAGTTGTTAAATGTAACATAACTAAAGTCTTTTGATATAAGATTAGTTGATTTTGAATTGGCTTTTGGAACAAGGAAAAAAATATGCAATATATGCAAGTTAAGAGATGTAGGAATATCTGAAATTTTGGGGATTTGCGTAGATTGTATAAGGGAAAAACCAGAAGATGTTTACCAATTCATAATTAATGCGCACAAATCCTCAAGGAAATTATACGGATTGACACCATTCCCTTCAAAGAAATCTGGAGGAATACGATGCAATATATGTGCTAATGAATGTGTAATTTTGGAGGGAGAAAAAGGCTATTGCGGATTAAGGAGAGTTGAAGATGGAAGATTGATTTCTTTGGCAGACTCGGACAAAGGTCTACTTCATACTTATCCAGATCCTCATGTAACAAATTGTTGCGCCTCTTGGTTTTGTCCTGGTGGAACGGGCAGCGGATATCCAAAGTATTCATACAATGATAGAAAGCCAGAGTATAATTACAATAATTTTTCGGCATTTCTGTACGGCTGTAATTTTGATTGTCTATTTTGCCAGAATTCTTCTCATAAAAATATTGAAGAAGGTATGGCAATAACTGCAGATGAATTTTCGAAAAAAGTACTATCAGATAGCAGATATTCTTGCATCTGCTACTTTGGAGGATCGCCTGAGCCTCAACTACCTTTCGTCATAAATGTTTCGAAAAAAATTGGTGAAAAAAAGATAAAAAACAGAATCATTCGAATTTGTTTCGAATGGAATGGCTGTGGGAACCAAGAATTAGTTAGAAAAGTCGCTGAAATTTCCTTGAATAGCGGTGGAAATATGAAGTTTGATCTGAAGTGTTTCAACCATTCCTTAAGCATGGCATTAAGCGGGATTTCTAATGAAATGGCCTATCAGAATTTCGAAATGATTGCTCGAGATTATTACGAAAGAAGGGATAATCTGCCAATGTTGACTGCGACAACACTGTTAGTCCCTCATTATGTGGATGTAGTTGAAATTGAGCATATTGCGAAATTTATTGCAGAACTCAACCCTGAGATTCCATATTCTCTTCTTATCTTTCATCCAGATCATTTTATGAGCGATCTACCAATAACGCCAAAAAAACAAGTTGAGGAGTGCTATAAGACGGCAAAAAGATATTTGAGAAATGTTCACATTGGCAACATTCATTTATTAGGTCTTGGTTGGATGCGTGTTTAGTTTTTAACTAGCGAGGAGAGTCTAAAAGATATCCACAAGATAATTTTTATGCTCATCAAATAATTCCGCACTTTCAATAATTTTTCTTTCTACATCCTCTTCAGGTAAATTTTTGAATTCCAATGCAAAATCAGCAACCCTGCCTGCCCATAATGTCCTAAAAGCGTTTAGTATGATTTCTTTCTTCTTTTCGTCGTAATTCTTCTTAAAATAGGCCGCGGTTTCATAGGAACTCATTACCCATGTTTTAGCAGGTAATAAAGAAGAGTTTGAAGATTTTTTATAAATTAAGTCATACGAATTCTTAGATAAAATTGATTTAAGGACATCATGATAATTCCTAAGACCATTTCTAAAGTTATTCATTAATGCTTCAATGTTTATGGTTACAGATTCTGGGGTTCCCAAACTTCTTTCCTTTTTAATCAAAGGAACAGATGAACTCTTTATCACTTTTTTCCATATTTTTTCATAAGTTATCATACAATTAAACATCGAATCAACTACTTGGTTAAACATGGCCGATAAATGTTCAGCTGGATCCTTTGCTTCATGTAACTTAGTGCCTAACATGGCCTCTTTTATTTTAAAACCATTCGCTATAGCAGAATGCGTCATAAATATGTCGATGCCGAATTTGCAAACACTTTTCAATTTCCATAATGGGCTTTCGAGTAGCTTCTTTACAAGTTTATCTGATAAGCCAAAATCGCCTCCTATGGGTTGTCGAATACGTTTGCCATAAACTCCCCTGGTAAATGGGTAACAAATGAAATTAGTAATTGTACCATCAAATCTATGACGTAAGTAGAGGGGGGTTACCAAATCGGTACCTTCCAAAGTAGGTCGAAGAAGGAGGTCGATCCAATAAGGATTTATACTCCTTAGATCTGAATCAACCATACACATCGATTTTGCTTTCAATAATTGTACCGATTCGAAAATTGCTTTGATGGCGGTTCCTTTTCCACGCTCACCTGAATACTCAATTACTTCGCGTTTAACATCTTTCGATAGTTTAATTGCCTGGGAAACTTCTTGGGTTCCATCTGTAGAGCCTCCATCAGAAATTAATATTAAGCATTCAAATTCTGGAAAAAATTCTTCTATGCCAAGCATTGTTTTTTTAATGACGTAGTTTATTGTGTGCGCACAATTATAGGATGGAATTCCGACTATCAGATCAATACTTCCAAGCGATTTCAGTCTATCTATTGTGCTTGGTCCAAGAGCATCGGAAATGAACATGTCTTAACACAGCTTTGTCGAAAATCTGGTAGGATTCTAATAGTGTACTTATCTAAGAGTTCGCTATAAACAATTTTACGTATTGATGAATAGATAAGGAATAAGTACTTTAAATAAACTTCAGATCTTAGTTCGGAATTTATGGAGTTTTTGATGATAGAATGCAGAGAGAATCCGATGTTGCACAAGAGAAATCAATCGATGAGATAAAGAGTATCTATTATTCCAAGCGAGACGAGATAATTTTAAAGTTGAATGAATTCAGAAGAATATGGATTGAAGGTAAAGAAGAAGATATTTTTGCAGAATTAATTTTTTGTATTATGACTCCTCAATCTAAAGCAAAGTCTTGTTGGAATGCTGTGAAAAAAATTTTTTTTGAGGATTTTCTACTAGGCGGCGATACGAACAAAATATCCAAAGAATTAAATCTTGTACGTTTCAGACATAGAAAAGCGGAGTATATTAGAGAAGCTACTAATTTGTATACGAATAAGATGTCTATCAGAAAAAGATTAGAACAATTTGATGATATCCTCGATGCAAGAGATTGGTTAGTAAAAAATGTTAAAGGAATAGGTTACAAGGAAGCAAGCCATTTCCTGAGAAATATAGGATTGGGAGAGAATTTAGCGATTCTTGATAGACATATATTGAAGAATTTAAAATCGCTAGGGGTGATAAAAGTAATTCCGAGATCGCTAACTAGAAAAAGGTATTTCGAAATAGAGAACAAGATGAGAGAATTTGCGAATAAGACCGGTATTCCCATAAGTCATTTGGATTTGCTATTATGGTACAAAGAAACTGGAGAGATATTCAAATAATGGAATAGACTTTAGCACGTATTATTGAGCCTACGCTTGATTTATTAGTCTTGAATTTTTTATAAACTCTCGATAGCCCCTTTCAACTTCTTGTTTTGCATTTTCAGAACAATTGCATCCCTAGCGCTCTCAACTAAATCAGTAGAGACTCTTCCTTTTGCTTGGCGAATTTTAGGGCTTTTGCCAAAGATCTCTTTGGCTACCTGGTCTTCAAGTTTTAGTATTAGATGAGTTATTTTCATCCGCTCAGTATCTATTTCGAGATCATCAACCCTTCCCAATTTCACCATATCTTTGCTGTAGATAACCATTTCTTGGAGATTTTTACCTAACAAAGACAACGCCACCTATTGAGAACTATAATTAAATCAATATAAGCCTTTAACGATCATTTGCCGACTATTCGAATTAATATTGTAGTGCCTTTGATACTCGTTTTATCCAAATATATGCCCGAATTTGTATGAAAATGGATTAAGTTAATGTTTTATTCAGTACTATGATTTTTTACTTCATCGTCCTTAAATCTTCAAGCAGAGCTTGAAGATCTTCTTCATGTTCTACCTCGTCTTCAAGTATCTCTAGAATAATATTATGGGTTATAGGATCCTTATCGTTTAAAGTCTCAAGCATTTTTTTGTATACGTCGATTGCGCATTGTTCGCCCTTAATATTTTGTTCTATGATGGTTCTATCAGAAGTATCCTCTGGAACCTCGTATCCACAATTAGTCATTTTATACCAATCTTCAGGTTTGATGATAGGTTTGCCACCAAGCTGAATTATTCTATCTGTAAGCATCCCCGCATGTTTAAGCTCGTCACCTACATGCTCTTCTAGTTCTGCAGTTGCTGCTTTTCGCATTGGCCCAACAATAATCTTAGCACCAATCCAATATTGGTAGTATGCGAGCCATTCATCTGCAAAAGCTTTGTTAAGGAGTTCTAATAGTCTATTCACATCCATGCCAACTATTTCTATTCCTTTTTTCCCCATTTTGAACGCCCCATTTATATCATTCAACCAAGTTCATCGGTTGGCCATCACAAATCAATTCGCCACCACCAACCTCCTTTACTTCAACCACGTTTCCGCATATTTCGCATCTATATAATTCGCCCACTTTTCCAACTCTGACCATTTTACTTAACTTCACTCTCTTTTTTGTTAAATCAATATTCATAATAATTTACTTAAGCTTAATAAATCACTTTTACGCCAAAAGAAACATTCAAAAAAGAAAATACATGATGGACTTAGCGCGCAAGCGCTTGTGTTCATTAGTCAAAATCAATTAGTTATTCCTTAAGAAATATTGAATTGGATGACCGAATAGAGTTATCGAAGAGTTGAATGATTTTGATCTCTTTTGAGCAAATATATCCGATGATAATATTCTATTCAGGGATCACTGCATTTATCTTCCTAACATTAATGTTGTTAATGAGAAATTGGGGAACAACTGAAATATTCCCTGGCTCACATACTCTTATTCATGATAAAATAGAGCAAGGGCTGTTTCTTCTGATCGGGCCCCCAGGCGCAGGTAAAACAATCTTTTGCAAACAGTTTGTTTTGAATTCTCTAAACAAAGGGAAACCGGTAGTTTATTTGACAACTGAAGAATCGGCTACCATGATAACTGATTCGATGAAAAAATATGGATGGAATGTCTCTGATTACGTAAAAAAGAACAAGTTAAGGATAATTGATGCTTTTTCTTCTAGGGGTAATGTACCCATTAAAACGAGGTATTATGTTAAAAATCCGGAAAATTTAACAGATCTTTCTGTTACTATTGAGGAGGCTAGGAAAAGAATTACGAATTTGAGATTTGTCATAGATTCGATTACAAATTTGATTTTAAATGTTGATGAGAAGTCGGGCCAAAAATTTATGCAGATCATTACTGGTAGACTAAAGGCCGCTAAAGCTTTAGGATTTTGTATTTTGGACTCTGGTGTACTTGACGATGCATTTCTCAACTTTCTCCGCATAATTTTCGATGGAGTCATCGAGATGGATATAGTCGAAGATAAAAGTGGATTAAAGAGAAGAATGCGGATATTCTCTCTAAAGCAAGTAAAGCACGATTCTTCTTGGCATGAATTTCAAATAACGAATGAAGGTATTGAAATCTTATAAGGCTCGCTTATAATAGAAGAGATTTGTCATATATATTCGCCGGCGTTTATTAGCAATAATTGCCCATTAATATAACTGCCTTCTTCTGCAAGAAAAGCTACCAACTTCGCAACCTCTTCAGGTTCCCCCCTTCTGCCCAGAGGAATCTTTGAGACTCTCTCCACAAGAAGACCGCTAGGCATTGTATCAGTCATTCTTGTGTGGATGCAACCTGGGGCTATCGCATTGCATAGTATATTATATTGCGCATACTCTCTAGCTATTACTTTTGTAAAAGAGGTAACTCCTCCTTTTGAGGCCGCATAGTTCGCCTGTCCAATTGGCCCATCTAAAGCGCCTTGAGAACTCATGTTTATTATTTTTCCTCCACCAGCTTCTATCATGTGGGGAATTACTGCTTTCGTACAATTGAAGACGCCTGTGAGATTCACATCTATTACTTTCTGCCAATCCTCAGGGCTAATATTTGTGATCAATCCGTCGATATTTATCCCAGCATTATTGACCAATACGTCTATTCGACCAAATTTTCTTAATATTTGGCTCACCATTTTTTCAACTTCCTTATATTTAGAGACATCCGCCTTTACGAATATTGCCCTCTTCCCTAGGGATTCTAAAATCTTCATACATTCTTTCCCCTCATCCGACAGTTCAACATCATTTATCGCTACATCATAATCCCTCTTCGCCAATTCTATAGTTGTGGCCTTTCCTATACCTCTTGTTGCACCTGTTATCAACGCCACTTTATTCTCGAGACCCTTTTTAACTTCTGGGATGAAGAATGTTAGCTCACCGTAGTCAGTTTTTTTCTTTTTAATAGTCCCCGGAATACCGACTCTCAAAATATTGAAGTACTCGCGATCTATCCTAACAGGTAATCTTTTTCTTTTCTCATCCTCAGCTATACCGACTGCGTACTCTGTTTTAAATGGTGAAGGTACGATCGATACTAGAGAGTAGGAAATCAAACGGGCCATTTTTCATCTCTCTAAAATAGTAACAACGGATGTTGCTCCGGTGCCTCCATGATTCTCTACGAGGCCCAATTCAATATCGGATAATTGCCTTTCTCCTGCCTCTCCTCGTAGCTGAAGAAATATCTCTATTATCATTCCAATCCCTGTCGCGCCCACAGGGTGACCTTTTCCTTTTAATCCACCACTTACATTTACCGGTATTTCACCATCAAAATCTACTATTCCATCCCTGATTAGATGGTATCCCTTGCCCCTACCAGCAAATCCTAAATCCTCATAGATCATTGGCTCTACTGGTGTGAAAGCATCATGGACTTCAGCCACATTAACATCCTTAGGCTTTTTTCTAGCTTCCCTGAAAGCTTTCAACGCCGCCTTCTTGCTAGCCACGACTGACGTGGGATCGGTTCTTTCAAAGACCCCCATTGTATCATGCGCCAAGCCCATACCTCTAAAATAAACAGGGGCATCTGTGTACTCCTTTGGTTTTTTACTTAGAAGAATTGCTGCCGCGCCATCAGTTATTGGGCTACAGTGGAAAAGGCGTATTGGGGATGCGATTATGCGGGAATTCTTGACTTCATCTACACTTATCTTCTTATGAAATCTTGCCCACGGATTTCTCAATGCGTTGTTGTGATTCTTGACGGAAACTAAAGCGAAATCGTCTTCAACAGCTCCATATTTCTCCATATATATCTGAGCCATCATAGCATAAGCAGCTGGTTGTGTTATGCCCATGAGGTTCTCCTCAGGTGAACCTCCTCTTATAAGTACCGATGTTGCAGTTGGAGTTGATAATCTACTCATCTTCTCGAATCCTACTACCAAAGCGTTCTCTACGTAATCAGCAGCTATCATCTTTCTGGCCAAATATACGGCCATACTCCCGCTAGAGCATGCTGCCTCTACGCGAAACGCCTCAGCCTCAAGGTTTCCGAGATATCTTAAAGCTAGTGCTCCAGTTTGATGTTGATTTGAGAACTGGTTGTCAACGCAGCTTGTAATCACAAGCCCAATCTCTTTTGGCGATATACCTTTGTCAACCTTTTTCAGACAGTCCTCTATTACATCCTTCATTAGTTGTGGAGCATTTTCAGATAAGATATCATATTTTGTGTGACCAAAAGACACTATACCAACTTCACCCATAATTTTTCGCCCCTTTCGTTCTCTTCAAAAGTAAAATACGATATTAAATTATTAAGTCTAATTCTAGTATGAGCTAATGAAAAGCGCGGGCTATAGTACGGGTTGCAGAATCCTTAAATTATGAACCAGAATATTAATTCAACAAAATATTAAATGAACTAAAAGTGGTGGTTATATATGGCTATAGTCCCTATGATTCCCGGAACGGTACAGTATGCTAGACCTGTATGGCCAATCCCCTATTATACATCATACTACCCAATGCTTCACTCATATACTTGCCTGTATCCAACCATCTATCCAGGGCAAGTTTCCTATTTGACCGCGCCTAGTAATGCTATGCAATACGCACGATTAGAAGAAAGTAACGCGTACAGATATGTGAGTGCAACTTACAATCCTGGAAATTATTGGATATGGCCCCTTGGCCAATAAAAAGCTTGAGTGTCAGTTCGATCCGATGGTTAACGCGTAATACATTTTCATTTCGCGCACTTCAACAATTCTTTAACAGATCGAGTGTTAACGACGTCTTTATTAGTAGCCCACCCTCTCCGAGCAGTAGCAATTCCGAACTCTAGATGATATAAGTGCAACTTAGAGTGAGCGTCAGAGTCTATTGCAATTCTTACATTCGCTTCCACACATTTTCTAACATAATCATCTTTTAAATCAAGTCTATCTGGAAAAGCATCTATTTCTAGGATAGTATCGGTTCTCTTTGCGGTCTCAATAATCTTCTCTATATCTAGCTCTATCGCCTCTCTTTTATGTATCTGCCTGCATGTAGGGTGAACAATTAAATCGACATTTTCATTTTCCATAGTTTTTACAATTCTTTGCGTCTGTTCTTTTCCCGTCAAGTTGAAATTTGAATGAATGCCTGCTCCCACGATATCCATTTTTGATAGTATGGAATTGCTAACATCCAAATTACCGTCTTTTTGAATATTTGCCTCACAACCTTTCAAGATCGTTATCCCCGATATTGATCTATCAGTATTATCTATCTCCTGCATCTGTTTTAGCAACATCTTTTCATCTAAGCCCCCAGTCATTGCCAACGCTTTAGTATGGTCTGATATCACTATATACTCTAGTCCAATTTTTTTCGATTCTTTTGCCATTTCTTCTATTGAATTAATGCCATCTGACCAATTTGTATGAATTTGCAGATCTCCTTTTAGTTCGTCATAATCAATTAATTCAGGCAATTTTCCTATCTTAGCAGCCTCAATTTCGCCTGCGTTCTCTCTTATCTCAGGCGGTATCCATTGCAGTCCAAGTTTATTATAAACTTCTTTTTCAGTTTCGCCCGCAATCTGTTTTTCTTTACCGAAAATCCCATACTCGCTCAGCTTCCACCCTTTTTCCATAGCTATCCTTCTTAACTCGATATTGTGATCTTTACTACCTGTAAAATATTGTAGCGCGGCACCAAAGCAATTTTTCGATACCACTCGTAGGTCGGCATCCATAGCGGTCTTCAATTTTACTGAAGATCTTGTATTCCCTTTGCCATACACATGCATTACATCGGGCATGGAAACAAAAAAGTTCATTACTTTTTCAGGCTCATCGGAAATGATTAGGAAATCAACATCTCCAATTGTTTCCCTCCATCTTCTTACAGAGCCAGCTACCTCGACTCTCTTTACTTCTTTTAGATTTTCCAATCGCTTCTTTATTTCTCTGATCGGTGGTAAAACCTCCCCAAGAATAAACCTCCCCTTACTTTTTTTAAAAAAATCGATACCTTTTAGAATACTCTCTTCACTCTTCTCTCCGAAATTGGGCAGTTTTCTAATTTCACCTGCTCTTGCAGCTTTTTCTAACTCCTCAACTGTCTTAATCTTTAATTTTTTATAAAGTTCCTTAATGGTCTTCGGTCCTACACCCTCAATCGAAGTTAGGGACTCAATATCTACCGGAATTTTTTCCTTCAATTGTTCATGATATTCACATCTGCCTGTCTTAATCAATTCTTCAATCTTTTCTGCAATTGACTGGCCGACACCTGGAATCTCTAAGAGACCTTTCATTCCCTTGCGATTATGGATTCCAATCAAATCCTCTTCTGTTGCTTCGATCGAACTGGCGGCCTTCTCGTAAGCTCTAGGCTTGAACTTAATATTGTCCATCTCCAAAAAAGCTGCGATCTCCCTAAGAATTTTTGAAATCTCAAAGTTCTTCATAATTAATTATTCACTTAGTTGAAATAGATTATAATTCCTTTGTGTTCCAGTGATTGTGGACATAAGAAAAAATAATTTAATAATTCAGTAGTATAATTAAACTTTGAATTTCCTGGAAAAAGTTATAAATTAAATATTCAGCCATAATGCTTCATAGCAAAATCAGGTTGTACTCTTATTGAACTGGAGAAACGTCTGTATTGAAATTTTTGGATTTCTTATAGCATTAATCTTCGTTGTAATTCTATTCGCCTTTGCGGTCCAGTCCCTTAATTGGTTTTTAGCTTTAATAATAGCCATGATTTCAGGAATGGCTGGATGCTTCCTAATACCCTTTGGTTTTTGGGGAGCTGACTTTGCCTTCGGTGTCGTCATAGGTCATATAGATCAATCGAAGGAAAAAGGTAAAATCAATGGAATTAGGAATAAAGTATACGTTCCCTTCTTAAGAAATTATACTCCTCTTGAATGGTGGAATATTAGCTGGTTTATAACGGTGGTAGGTCTTATCTTGTCGATCCTTTCAGCATTTGTATTTGGGTATGCTTTGGGAAAAATCAATTAGGATTGTTGCGTGCGCTATCTAATCGGTTTATAGCTGTCTCCTTTAATCGAGAATTTGGGAAATCCTTTTTCCCTTAGCAGGTGCTTTAGGTATAATGAAGTATAATTTTTAACGGATTTTATCTTTCCCCACTTTGCAATCCTTCTTGTTGAGACGAGTGCCAAAGTCTCTTCCACATACTTGATTTTTCCAAGTTTAGAAATTTTTTCTGATAGGTCAAAATCCTCCAAAGCACCGACTTTTTCATCGAATCCTCCCGCCTCATCGAAAACACTCTTCCTGTAAGCGCAGCATGCTCCTACTACTCTGGCGTTGCCTTTGCCACGTTCTGCATTAAGTTTTACAAATCCATTAACGCCTAGAAAGATGATGATATCTCCTGCTTTAGTGCTGAGTGGTAATAAAGGTACTGCTACTCCTGCCACCTCTCCATCTCTAAACGCATTTACAATTTCTGAGATCGTGTTATGTATCAGCAAGGTATCCGCATCGATAAAGACAATGATGTCCCCTCTTGCTTTTTTTGCTCCGGCATTTCTTCCCATTCCTATTCCTTTTTTTCCTACATTAATTATTTTGTTGGCGTATTTGTTTGCAATCTCAAGAGTTCTATCTTTGCTACCGCCATCAGATACAATTATCTCATATGATCCATCGTAAATTTGATTCTTGATTGCCTTCAGAGTCGGCTCAAGATATGTTTCCTCATTAAGTGTCGGAATGATAATTGAGACAAACGACTTCATAAGGCATCTATTTCCTCGATAACCTTGTTTTCCTCTTATTATTAAGTGTGGGTCAAATTAAAATAAATATTTGAAGTAGGTTGATTGGCAAGTATGCCAGAAAAGGAAACCAATTCGAAATAGAAGTAATAGGTGTGTGGGTACCTTGGTGCGGCCACCGGGATTTGAACCCGGGTTAGGAGCTTACTCCTAGTCTAATGGGGGGTTCAGGCGTCATAGCGAACGACTCCCGTCCTAGACCAGGCTAGACCACGGCCGCAATGCTCTATTTATATCATGAAACCAATTCAAAATATTTTTCTTCGATCATAAGGTACACTGATAGTCATAGAAAGCGCGCACTATTTATTCAGTATGTATGCCCTTTTCTTAAGAAAACAAACGTAAGAATTCCTAGAACGCCAATAATTACGATCACAATTCCTATTTTAGGATAAAAATTTGGAATTTGTTCGACAGATTCCTTGCCTTCAATCCGATCGACTTTATTCAGATTTATATTGTACATCCATGTCTGTTCTTCTGTGACTCCTTTTGTCGACCAATCAATTAGGATACCCGTCTCTCTATCCCATAAATTCAAATATTCAATTCGCCATTTGGTTTGGCTTTCTCCAGGCTGAGAGGTTAAAACCCCCTCCCTGACAAGAATCTCTCTCTCGCCAAATTGAGTTTGTAAGTCCTCAATGCGGTTTATTGAGAAAGTCATTCCCCTAATTTTAGGGGAAGGATCATAATGTCCTTGATATTCGTAACTTGTAATCTCATCATGCAGAGTTGTTTTAGGATTTATGAAAATTGAAGTAGGGTGACCCATAGGGAAAATTGTCCCCCAACTGATTTTAAATTCCATTCCCGAAGTATGGCCAAGCACATATTCTCTCATAATGTCTACTCGATCTCCCTCGATTCGGATTCCAATTCTCCCTCTCAAAGTGACTATGCTTATGAATGACCAAAATTTTTTTTGCGTATTCCCATCAGTGTTGAAGGTGGGTTCTGTACCATCAATATTAACTGGGGATATTTCTGTAAGAGTAGTTCCTGGAGGAAAATTCACTATAAATGAACAGTCATATTTTATCTTCATTATATTGTTCAATCGATCGACTTCTAGAACAGTAATTGTAATATTTCCTTTTCTGCTGAATTCTCCTTTTCCAAATTGCGCGTGGGTCCAAATATATTTATACTCATATCTAAGAATCACCCCCTCTTGAAGATGAAACAATTCTTCAGCTTGAATATGTGGAACCTGCATTGAGAAAATTGTAAGAATAGAAATCATACAAATTGTTAATAATCGTATTATAGAAAACTTTGACAAAAATTTCTCAATCTCATAATAGTATAGCGAAAAATATAAGAATTCAAAAGGTAGTGAATGGAATTTTCATATTGGCAATTCGAGTAGCGAACACCTACGCATTCTAAGGCTGTATAAGGGAGTAAGAATACAATAGATAAATTCCGATAATTATGAGAATTACTCCGCCAATCTTCTGAATTAATGGCATGGCTCTCAGTATTTTTCGATAAACCAATTCTTTCGCCTTAACCACTAAGATAGTCGTTAAGATGAGCGGAATACCCATGCCTAATGCATAAATTAAGAAAGTAATAATTCCGCTCAACATTCCGCCTGAAACTATAGAGAATAATAGGATTGAGAAAAATATTGGGGCAGAACATCCAAATGTTGCAAGTCCGTATGCAATGCCATAAAGGAACATTCCGATAAATCCTTTTCTACCCGATGCTTTGATTGGCAGGAATATATTAAAGATTTTTGCACCGACCAGCATACTTATTCCCATTATTATTATTATGATGCTAGCTATCGGCACTAGCCAGTATACAAAAGAATAAGCAAATTTTTCAACTATTGACGATAAGAGTCCAAAAATTGAGAATATTGATACTAGACCCAGAAAGCAAATTCCGCCTCCTAATAGGGCTTTACTAAAAGTGGTATCGCTTCCTAAATAATACATAATATATCCAGGAAGTAGGGGGTAGGCGCATGGAGAAAAAAGTGTAAAAACCCCAGCGGCAAAAACTAATAATCCACCAGATATTTCCAAAAAATCAAACCTCGTTGTTTCTGGGAAGTTAAGTTCTGATAATCCAATTTACCTAATTAGCTCATCGATCTCACTAATTAATTCTGAGGGCTCGCTCAATCCTATATGCCTTGATACTTTTTTTCCATCCTTGTCGATTACCACGAGAGTGGGTATTGCTGTAATTTGGTAAGTTTGAGCAAGATTGTCACTGTCTAGGGCCCAAATCCAAGTCGCATCAGGAAAATCTTTAGAGAAAGCCCTAAGGTCCTCATCGGACTCCCTCGGATCAACATCAATAGATATTATCACCATCTGTTCTCTATACTTCTGCCATATTCCTGTTAGAATTGTGGTCTCTCCCCTACATGGGCCGCACCAAGTGGCCATAAAATCTAGGATCACAACTTTTCCTCGAAAATCGCTCAATCGAAAACTCTGTCCATTTATATCTGTAAGAGTAAAATCTGTCTTATGTTGTGTATCTTGTTGAGGGGAATAGGAAGCAAGCATTAAGAGCACAATAAAAGCAAAGAGCGTTAAAACAATCACTAAATATTTGAAATTTTTAGATTTCTTTTTTCTCTTCACTTTCCTCATGCAAATTAAGCCTCTAATTCTTTAGTTCACGTTAATATATGTACAGGAAGTACTCCAACAAGGAAGTGATTGTTTTATAAATCTTCTATTTTAAAAACAATCCTTTAAAGAATTTTATGAACTCTTGAAAATCAATTTCCAAACATACTTTTATCAGTCCATGCCTCTTTGGTAGCAGACTTTTATTTGCTATAGTTTGGCCTAGGGCTCTTTCTCTGGTTGTTTCAACGTCTAGATAGAATTCCTTAAATCTTGCAGTCCTCATCAAATCGTCGTTAATGGCAATTCCTATCGCAAGAACATCGTGAAGAAAACATGAATTCTCATCTAGTCCTTCTTCTGTTTTGGTCATTGTCATGTAATATGATAAGGCTCTATAAATGAACTTAAAAAGAAGACTTTCACACTCCCTAAATTCAATAATATCGTCTTTCAAGAGCGCATGTGCTCCGGTAACATCGAGAGGCACCAAAAAAATTGGCAAATCTGATTTGAACACAATTTTCGCTGCCTCAGGATCCGTATAAATATTAAATTCTGCCAATGGGGAAACATTGCCTGGTACGTCTATCGCTCCACCCATGATTACGACTTTTTTCAATATTTTTATAATTCTGGGCTCCCTAATTATTGCTCTAGCGATATTCGTAAGTGGACCTGTAGCCACTAGAGTTATTGGTTCCACACTTCTAATTATGCTGGAGGTTAGCAAATCTATTGCGTTTCTCTCTGTTCTAATTATCTTCGGAATTCGAAAGCTCTCAAACAAATCTTCAGTATTTCCAAATCCATCTTCTCCATGAATCCTTTTACCGTTTTCAAAATCAATTTCTCGAGATAAGGGCTTCGAAGATCCTTCAGCTAATGCTGGGTCCTTATCTTTAAACCAATTCATTCCTAGCATATAGAAGAGCTTAACTACATTTCTTGTAGCGATATCGCTTGGTACGTTTCCAGCAACAGTTGTTACCGCCTTTAATCTACACAATCCAGATTTAAACGCAAGCATAATCGCCATAGCATCATCTATTCCAGGATCGCAATCAAGAATAATAGTTCTCAAAACATAACCCACGCTTTTTTATCTTTCTTTTTTTGATTGTGGAAGTTTGGGTACTTATGGCGAAGAAAGTTAAAATTAATAATCTTGGTGGGGTCGGCGGGATTTTCACGACTTACGCCATTTGAACCCGCGACCGCCAGCGTGCTGGGTATGACTCCCCAGGTTCACCGCCCTTTTTCGAGCTCTGGTATCCTTTTGGCGGTTTAATTCCTAGACCAAGCTAGACGACGACCCCAAGATATACGTGAGGGCTTACGCATCACAATAATCTTTCATAATGCACTATTTTTAACTTATTCGGTTATAGCGTGCTATTTAGCATCTATCTTTTTTGATGTCTTGAACAACCACTCAAAATATTCTCTTGCAAATTTTGCTAGGCCAATGTGCTCAGAGCAGATGGCCAAAGCATCACTACTATCGGATTCACTTCCGAGCAAAAGTAATACCTCCCTAGCATCCGAAATTATTCCTCCTCCAAACATTCTATCTCTTACCCTTATTTGGGCTACTTTGCAAAACTTTCTTAAGACTCTCTCACTTTCCTTAGTCCCGAGAATAGTAACCTTAATTCCACGAGAATCAAGGAACATCAATGCTGGAGAAATTTTTTCAGCAATATTCTTTGATACTAAAGGCAAAGCCAATAGTATCTCTTTCCTCGATTGGCTTATTGTCTCTTTCGCCCTTTCTATTATATTGTTTTCACCTCGAATAATCCAAATCTCAGGTCTTTCAAGGCTCTCTTTACTCTCATATAGAGACTGTAATTCGCCTAAAATTTGTGCTTCATTCGTTTTTTGTATCTTTTCTATTCTAATTTTCGTGTTTTCTAAAGCTATGAATGGAGGTCTAGCCTTGAACCTTTTTGGTCTACTATTGTCTGATTCTATCCATCCCTTTTCCTCTAGGTTTACTAATATCTCATATATCCTAGAATACGGCACATCAGTGATTTTGCTGATTTTAGAAGCTACCATTTCTTCACTTTGCAGAAGAGATAAATAACAACGGATTTCATACTCAGTCAGTCCAAATTCTTTCATTGCCTTTTTGGTACTTTCGTTCACTGCCATTTTCCATTATCACACTTTTACATATGTGAATAGTATGAAAAGATTCATATAGGAATAAATTGGGGAAGGAAATAATAATTTTTAATTGTATGCGCGCTGGAGACCAAGGTAATTTTGTCAAAAAATGTGTTAAGAAAAACAAAAAGCATATGTCCTGTATGCTTGAAAGTTATCGATGCTGAGCTTTTCATCGATAAAGATGAAGTAAAAATCCGGAAGGAATGTGAAGAACACGGATATTGTGACGATACGTACACTTTTTCCTCCCCAGAGTTGTACTCTTGGGCTGAAAAATATGCCCATGAAACCCATACACCTATAGAGAATCCAAGGACATCTATTGAAAATGAATGCCCCTATGATTGCGGAGTATGCCCCAATCATAAATCTCACACAGTTCTATCGATTATAGATCTGACTAATAGATGTAACCTAAAATGTCCAGTTTGTTTTGCCAATGCAGCCGCAACAGGATACATTTATGAACCGTCTCTAGAAGATGTAAAAAAAATAATTAGAAATCTAAGATCGAATTATCCAAGACCTCCTCCAGCAATCCAATTTAGTGGCGGAGAGCCCACTCTGAGAGAAGATCTCCCAGAGATTATCATTGATGCGAAGAAGGAAGGTTTTGCACACGTTGAGGTCAATACAAATGGGATAAGATTCGCTAATGATGTCGGTTTCTTCAAAAAAATTGATGAAGCTGGAATGGATACTATGTATTTGCAATTTGATGGTCTAGACGATGCCATATATGAAAAAACAAGGGGGATTCCATTACTCGAAACAAAGCTCAAAGTGATTGAAAACGCGAGGAAAATTGGTTTTGTGAGCATAGTACTTGTAGTTACATTGGTTAAAGGAGTTAACGATGGACAGCTTGGAAAGATAATACGCTTTGCAATGGAGAACTATGATGTGATCAGATGCGTAAATGTACAGCCAGTATCGATCACAGGGAGAATTGACCCTGAAGAACGAAGATCCATGCGTATAAATACTACGGATTTTATGAAGCTCGTAGAAGAACAGACCAATAAATTAATTGAAGTTAAGGACTTTTTTCCTGTCCCTTCTGTTGTCCCAATATCTTGGGCGGTAGGTGCGCTTCAGAACAGAAGATACGTAGAATTTACCACTAGTCCATTTTGCGGTGTGGCCACCTTCATAATGAAAAACAATAAGGACGAATGGATACCCATAACTAGAGTAGCTAGGATTGAAAAATTCATGGGTAGTATGGAGAGGGTTTTCAAAGAAGCGTCCAAGGGGCATAAATTACGTGCCAGAATCTATGCAATAGCCTCTTTAAGACACGTAAAGGCCAGTTTGATCAAGGGATTATTGTGGCCAATAATTAATAAGGGAACCTATATAGCTCTCGGGAATTTCATGCGAAGGATAATTATGATAGGGTGCATGCACTTTATGGACCCTTATAATTTTGACATTGATAGACTACAAAGATGCGTCATACACTACGGATTACCAGACGGAACTATAAGGCCTTTCTGTTCAATGAATTCGTTGCATAGAGCTGAAGTGGAGAAAAAATATTCTTTACCATACAAAGAATGGATGGAAAAGAAGAAAGGACGTTAATCCACGCTAACGCGCGATTATTTGAATTCTCCAAACATTCTTGGATTGTTATTGACTTGTTCTAATATGAATGGAAAACGAGCACAAAAAATGGCATTTACTCTGGTTTTTCCTTTTGTGCAGTCCAAAAAACTGCGTTTGTGATAATTGTCTGGAAAATCTTGCTTTTTATTTGTTCTTCACCGTGTCCTAGGGCAGTGTAGAAAACGCGCCCTAATCCATATGGTTTTACCCATGTAACTGGCCTAGAAAATCCCTTATATTCGCTTGAAATAAGCAAATCAAAGGGCGGGTAAGTCTCGAAGAGATAAAGCTCATCCTTCATTGAAAAATCTTTTACTCCTTCCATAACAGGATGATCCTTCATTATGACTTTATAATCAAAAATTTCTTCTAATGGAGGGTGAGTAAGAAATTTACCACCAAGCATTCGCAGATATCCCTGAGAATTTAAGAATGAACATGATGCGCAATGGACGCCAACAAATCCCTTAGGATCGCCTGTGTCTCCCCATGGGGCGCCTACGATAGCATTTAAAAGCCCTTTTTCCTGTTCAGGATTCATTTCTCTTCCCATAGTATAGCAAAGGATAACATGGAATTTTCGAATATTTTTGATTAAGAGCATGTCCAGATCTTCGGTTAATGTAATTTTCATACCGAGTTTTTCAAGGAATTCCTTAAAAATTGGACCCATTACAGAGAAATCATGGAGTTCTTTGCTCCCTCCTCCTATTACCAGCACTTCTAGTTCATTCATAACATATACCGCCAATTCATTGGTTACTCATTATATACGTCCCCATATCTTGAGCTTTCATGCGTTTGAAGAGTTGGATCACAAACAGTAATGGAAGGGCAGGTTAGCTCAAGTATCTATTGTTGTTTATTTCTCTTGGAGCTCCAGTATCTTAACCAATTTATCGTCTCTCCATTTAACTATCTCTTGAAAAGACTTTTCTTTTATCATTGGCAAATCCATTACTTCCTCAATTGCCTTCTTTGCAGCATGATAAGGAATAAATTTCCAATCATCCATACTGTTATACAAGTCTGATATAGCCTGTTGAATATTGTCTATCTGATGTTTTAACCCTCCAGGACCTCCCCCTAGATGAATCGTTAAGAAAGGCCCCATTATCGCCCATCTGGCTCCAGGGCCAGCCCAGACCGCTCTGTCAATATCCTCAACACTTGCTACACCATTTTCAATTAGACTCAGGGCTTCACGCCAGAGTGCTCCTTGCAATCTATTTCCTATAAATCCCGGAACCTCTTTTTTAACTACCACCGGGATTTTTTCTAAATTCTCCATGAAATTATATGTAGTTTGAACTGTTTCCTCAGATGTTTTTTCTCCTGGAACAAGCTCAACAAGTTTCAATAACAATGGTGGATTCCAAGGATGCGCAACTATGCATCTTTCAGGCTTTTTAGTAACTTTCTGTATTCTAGTCATTAAGAGGCCTGAGGTGCTTGATGCTATTATGGCCGTGTCATTAATTTTATCGATCTCTGAAAAAACTTTCTGCTTGATCTCATAATTTTCAGAAACAGATTCTTGTACATAGTCAGCTTCTTTAACACACTCATTCACATTAGTCGTAGTATTAATCCTATTCAAGACCCCTTCAACCTCTTCTTTCGCTATCAGGCCTTTCTCTGCTAGGAAATCCGTGCTGAATTTTACTCTCTCCATCGAGGTTTTAAGAATTTTTAGACTTACATCGTATATTGTTACATTGAAGCTCTTGATCGCAAACAGTGTAGCCCAACTATGGCCTATAGTACCTGCTCCAATACATGCAACATTTTTTATGTTTACACTCAATACTATTTACCCCTACCATAATTTCATAGTGATGATGTATTATAAATCGTCCAGATTAGCTGGCTAGGAATTCAAGTTTGGTTTAGAGCCCCGGGCGGGATTTGAACCCGCGACTTGCAGCTTTCTTTTTGAATAAATACGAGGCTGCCGCTCTTCCAGCTGAGCCTGCCCGCTTCTCTATGAGAAGAACCGGGGCCCAGTAACTAACTCCGGGGCTTAGCGCGATTAAGAAATTTTGAATACTTAAATCTATACTTTTCAAAAAATTTTAACAATTAATGCCAAATAAGTCTAATTATTTATGAAATTTAACACCATCCTTAGGAATATTTGAGAAATAAGTTACCTTTGGGGCAAATAAATCATTGAAGACTGTAAGCGAGATAGGGGAAAGAAGGATAATTAAAAAGATTATTAGGCTCTTAGATAAAATGCCTAACATGCCCATCCCAATAGGCGACGATGTTTCAGCTATAGAATTAGAAAAAGGAAAGATAATCTGTCTAAAATGTGATATGCTTGTTGCTGGAACAGATGTACCGCCTGGAATGAATCTATCCCAAGTTGGGAGGAAAGCGGTGGTATCTGTTGTTAGTGACTTTGCGTCTAAGGGAATTAGACCTATCGCACTACTATCCTCCTTAGGAATTCCGTCTGATTTTAAGGAGAATGAAATTAAAGAGTTAATTTCCGGGATAAATAAAGGCGCAAGAGAATATGGGACCTATGTAATAGGTGGAGATACAAATGAGTCTATTGATCTGATCGTCGATTGCATAGGTTTCGGAATTGGAAATAAGAACGAATTCATAAATAGATATAATGCTACGCCTGGAGATCTAGTTGCTGTTACAGGTCCTTTTGGTGAGCCTACTGCTGGATTGAAGATAGTCAAAGAAGGATATTCTGCATCGTACTCAATAAAACCGAAGTTGATGAATGCAATATATGAACCAAAAGCAAGGCTTGAGGAAGGTTTGGCTTTGGCAAAAACTAAAACCTTAACCTCATCTATAGACTCAAGCGATGGGTTGGCCATTAGTCTATACGAACTATCTGAAAAAAGTGAAGTTGGATTTCAAATTGAACACGTTCCCATTTCCAATTATGCTGAAAAATTCGCAAATGAAAATAACATAGAACCGTTGTCCTTGGCATTATATGGAGGGGAGGAATATGAACTTGTTTTTACATTCAAACAAAAAGCTTTGCAAAAGGTAAAGAATGCCTTGAAGGGAAATCTAGTTGTTATAGGATCTGTGGCATCACAGAAGAAGATATTATTGAAGACCGAGAAAGGATTCGAGAAGATATTGCTTGCTGGATGGGAACACTTTACAAAGTAGAATTGTGTGTAGCTAATGTTTTGTTGAAATCAAAGAATCGAGAAATTATCCGGGGATATATAGTCTCCAAATTTCTCTTTTGCTTCTTCCAACCTTCTCTTCTGTTCTTCAAACACCTTAAATACAATCTTTGGAGTATCAAGAACTCTCGAAGTATAGATTTCTATTAACCTATCGATCTTGGCTAGATTCTCATGAATTCTAAGAGAGAATTGATCAGTATAGTCTTCTTCGGTATAGTCTTTTTTCATTATTTCATAAAATAACTCTCTGAGGTCTTGATATCTGGGGATCAGCCCAGTTGGAGTTCTCATAGCATCAACTTCCTCGTTTACACGTAGCTCCATCCATTGGAGCCAGATAAGTTTATCATTCTTACTATTCAAAAATTTACCGTCTTTATTTTTCAAGAAATAATTCACTGAAAAGATCTTCGGTGGATTTTTCAAAGCGAGGCCAAAATTTAGATTATCTTTTATATATTTTCCAATCGGTATCGATAGAAAATCTAAATTAGACATGGGATTGAACTTCCTGACGCCCTCCTCGCCAAGAGTGGCGGCTGTTGTTTCAGATTCTAAGGCTGCTCCTTTGGTTATAATGCCATGGGCCCAATCGAAAGACTCTTCTAGGGGTACCCAAGTGTCTGAATCCCTCCCGCCATAGATAATTCCATTAACTTCGTAACCCTCAGGATCGTCGAGTTTGGGATCTAGATTTTCCAAAATTTTCAGGTCAAACGTAAAACGAGCATTCTTATGTGAGGCCAGGATCTTATTTCCTTCAGCATCCACCTTACCAATGGACCATTTGCCCGAATGATTGATTCCTTCCTTTGGGTGGCTATCATCCTTACCGTTCCAGAAAACATCGCCATCCTTTGTAACAAGCACATTTGAAAATATTATTTCGCATGGTTTATGAAGAGCTTTCCAAATCAATTGATCATCAGTTGAATTAATCCCCTCAATTATTCCGAACATTCCTTTCTCGGCATTTACTACGCGTGCTTTCCCATCGACTTTTTTAAGATACGCGATATCATCACCGACTATTGTCACACTATCTAATGTAGCTGTAGAGGTTTTTCCACACATAGAAGGAAATGCTCCTGTAAAGTAGCTTATTCTATCTCTCGGACCACGTACACCTGTTATCAGCATATGTTCTGCCAACCAACCTTCTTTTGATGCCCTGTTTATTGCTAACCGTAAAGCTAATTTTTTAAGCCCAATAGTATTGCCGCCATATTGCGTGTTAGTACTATAAATTATCTCGTCTTGCAGATCGATGTATATCCTCCGCTTTTCCATATTCTTACTAACTCCCAAGCCATGTTCTTCGTATTTTAATTCTCCTTGGGAATGTACGAACTTGAAAAATTGTTCATAGTTGCCTAACCTAACGAATTCATCGTAAGCATTTCTATACAATAAATCTTCACTATGCGCCACATAACTAGAATCGGTTAACTGTACGCAAGGCAAAGAGAATTCTGAATTTCTTGGCCCTAAGCTGAAGAATTTTACGAACAGCTCTTTCCCTATCATGATATCTCTCAAAATAGAGTGGATTTCATTGATTCCTTCTTCTTTATTGACCGCATTTATCTCTGGTCCAAGATCAACACCTTTAGGCAAAAGAAACTTCGTTTTTTTCTTATCCCTGGCCTGATCATAGTATCCATCGAAATGAACTGTATGCCCTTCTATGGCAAGTTTTACCTCTTCGCGATTTTTTATTGTTGCATTTCTGATATATTGAATATCCTCTTCGGAATCTGCGCATATGAAAACTTCAGCTGGGTTACATAATTCAACATATTCTGCAATGAATTTATGAAGCATTGAATTGTTTATTCTAGTTATTTTTATATAATTATCCTCACTTAGCTTAGATTTTATTAAGTTCAGAGCTTCTTGATGCATTTTTCCCCAACTTCAAACTAAGAACGCAGAATTATTAATAATGTGATATGCGCGTCGCTGGGACCCAGAGGTTTTTTGTTATAAGAATTCCCCTCAATCGAAAGTTCTCAAATTCTAATCCTGAGGTACACTTACTTCTTAGTCCTTTCATTCTGAGACAATAGAAGTTATCAATCAAAATATTTGAAGATTGTGAATGTTTAGCGCGAACGCTGGAAGTAGCCTGCGATCGGCATTATTGTTGGCGGGCCCGCGGGGATTTGAACCCCGGACCTCCGGCTCCGCAGGCCAGCGTCCTAATCCGTGCTAGACTACGGGCCCTTTGTGTACAGAATTTACAAGTAGCCTTTAAGTATTAAAAATTCTAAATAATTATAAATGTCCATTTTCTAATGATTTATCGCGCGCGCTAAAATTTATGGATTTGAAATATAAAAAAGGTCTGTAATAGAGTGGAAAAGGTAATTGAGAACAGGCTCACGTATACTGGATTTGAAGTATAAGCTCATGACTATAGAATTGTTGAATCTGGCAAAGAATTATTATACCTATCGTGAGCTTGCTAAAATAATCGGATTGCCTGAAACAGTATTGAGTAGGTATGTGAAAGGTCATGTACTGCCCTCTACAGAGAGAGCAAAAGAGATTAGTAAAATACTTCAAAAGCTTATGAAGCTAGAAATTGACCTCCATAAGAGGATAAAGTTCGACGAATTTGGATATTTCGACAACACGGGGATAATTTCAGATATGATGCTTATGGAGAGAGCGGTACTATATTGTATTAACAAATTTGCCGGAAAGTGCGTCACAAAGATCTTAACGCCAGCTATTGACGGGATACCTGTGGCTACACTATTAGCTCATAGATTAGGAATAAATTTGGTAGTAGCCAAGAAGAGCAGAGAAGTAGGAGTCAGAGATTTCATAGAGGAACTTTATATTCCATCAAAATCAGCGCTCATAATGAGTTTATATGTTCCGCGAGGGGCGATTAAGAAAGGCGACCATGTTCTAATAGTTGATGATGTAATAGACAGTGGAGAAACTCAAAGAGCTCTCATAAGAATTGTTAAAAAAGCTAGGGCCGAAGTAATTGGAGTATATGCTTTGATTTCTATAGGGGAAGAGTGGAAGAGCAAAATTGAGGAGGGAGACAATTGCCCTGTGGAAGTTGTACTACCAGTTACATTAAGAATTGAAAGATAAGTGCTAGGTCTGGAAAAATTAGTATTTTTTGACTTCTCCTTTCACATGCCCGATCTTAATAAGAGCGAAAGGATGGACACCACAAGGTACTTGTAATTTACCTTTGTTATCGATTCTTTCAATGTGTTGAAGCGCCTCACGATCTACATCTTTATCAAATAGCAATTCTCCGTTGTTCTCAACATTGAATTTTCCAACTTCATCGTATATGCACACGATATCAGATTTTGAAAGGGTTACTGAGCCAGAAATAACTAATCTCCTAGGGTCCACCGGTTCATCCTTTTCATGTCCATTGTGCAAATATGTTTCCATTGCTTGGTTCACAAGTTCACCTACATTCTTTCCCTGTTCCTTGGCCTTTCCAATGAATTTATTATAAACCTCTCTATTCATTCCACGTATAAGTACAGAGTTTTTAGACAACTTTATCACCAGTATACTATGATATACTAGTTATACAGTATAACAGATTTACTTATAAATCTTGCTAAACTTTTTAAGCATGAAATATCATTTAACTAGTTGTAAATCCTTGGCTTGTATAACCAATATGGCGTGGTGGGAATCTTATGTTAGCGAATAAGATGGAAAGGCGAGTAGTCAAGGGAAGAGTAGGACTCTGCAATTGGTGCGAAAAACCACTACCAGTGAACTACCATCTCCTTATTTGTCCACAATGTAGGAAAGAATCCATTGAGGCTTATATGAGGGGAGATAAAGAACTGAAAAAAGCAGTCGAGATAACAGTAGCCCGTAGAGAATAATAATTCCTTCGGCTCTCAATTCAACCTGAGACGTTTTTCGTTTTGGTTACAGCTCTTCTAGAAAATTCCCTATGCTAATTTCAGTTGGATATTGAATAACACCTTTCTCGGTAATGATAGAGCTAATGAGTTTTAACGGGGTTATATCAAAGGCTGGATTCAGAACTTTGACTCCTCTGGGAGCTATTCTTCTTCCTTTAATATGTGTTACTTCTTTTGGATCTCGCTCTTCAATTTTTACTGAATCTGAAACCGAGGAAATGCCAAATGTGGAGACAGGTGCAGCAACATAGAATGGGATTCCAAATTCTTTTGCGATGATTGCTATGTTATGAGTCCCAATTTTATTAATAACCGCATCCTTGACTATTCTATCTGCACCGACGATTATTTTATTCACTATGCCCTTGGACATAATGTAAGCGGCCATATTGTCGGTTATCAATGTGACTGGTATCTTATCCCTCATTAGTTCAAATGTAGTAAGTTTAGCTCCTTGTAATCTCGGTCTGGTTTCTGATGCAATCACAGATATTTCTATACCATTCTTCACCGCTGTTCTTATTGGGGCCAAAGCAGTACCATATCCTACAGTTGCTAGTGCTCCAGCAATCTGCTGGCTTAAAGAGCCATTTACAGTGCGTGAGCACAATATCACCATTCTCAAAAAGTCCAGCACCTTTTTCTCCAATTTTCTCGTTACTTTCGACATCCTCGTCTGCCATCTTTTTAGCTTCATTTATTACAATATCTCTAATTGATTTAACATCAGCATCAATAGATTTTGCCAGATTCAGTAATCTGGAAGTAGCCCAAAAAAGATTGATCGCGGTAGGTCTTGTGCTTTCCAAAATTTTTGCCGCATCTTCCAATTCCTTAATAAACTCTCTTTTATTTTTTGCTTTACTTTTATAAGCTACCAATCCAAGACCCATTGCTGCGGCGACGCCAATAGCTGGCGCGCCCCTCACGATCATGTTTTTTATCGCTTCCGCAATTCCCTCGTGATCGGAGAATTTAATCTCGCTTAGTTTTTCAGGTAGCTTCGTTTGATCTATAAGATATACTTCCCCGTTTCGCCACTCAATAGTCCTCAATTGAAAAAAATTTCTCACCCTACATCCCCCATTTTAAATTGTATTTTGAGAATTAGCAAAATTAAAGTGTATGTTTATTTTGCATGTAATTTTTAATTACGTATCTAGGTATTGATAATAAGACTCATAGTATTAGTTGTTTGGTGTTTGCCTCAATGATGGAAACAATGGAAGCTTATTTTGATAAAGGAAGAGTATATATGCTGTTGGATGAGGGACTTTCTGACTTAAGGGAGAGGGGATTCGGAAGTCTGAAGAAAGAAAAGCTATTACTATCGCCCTATGAAACATTCTTCCTAGTTGACAAAGGAAGAGTAATAGTTTTTGATAAGAAAGATGAACATGAGTTCACCTTAAGAGAACTCGTCCAGAAGTTATCGGCAAAAAAGCCTGAAGTCTGGATAAAATACTTAGTGTATAGGGATTTGAGAGATAGAGGTTATATAATTAGAGAGGTTGACAAAGTCGATTTTGAAATATATGGTAAGGGGCCCATAAGACGTTTAATATATATAATTTACGAGGGATCAGAAGCAAATATTAAAAAATTAAATGAACTGCTAAAATTTTCAGTTAAAGAAAGGAAAGATCTCATATTGGCTGTGATAGATAGAAGGACTGACTTGGTATATTATTCTCTCTCAGAATTGGGAATATGATCGACGGAAATTGAAAGGGATACTAAATTGAGTAAAACTTCCTTTTCAACCCCTAGGGGAATGAAAGATTTCGAGGCCACGGAATTAGCTAAAAGACTTTGGGTAAACAGTAAAATTCTGAAGGTTCTACGAAGATATGGATTTCAAATGGTTGAACCTACGGCTATAGAAAATTTAGAGACGTTAGAGGCAAAGTCTGGACCTGAGATCAGAGAAGAGATATATTGGTTTAAGGACAAATCAGGTCGAAGCCTAGGATTAAGATTCGATCTCACTGTTGGAATGACTAGGATGATTGCAAATCGTGTGGATCTCCCAATACCAATTAAGATTTGCGCAATATCAGGAATGTGGAGATATGACGAACCTCAATTTGCAAGATATAGACATTTCTTCCAATGGGATGCAGAGATATACGGATCTTCTGAACAAGAAGCGGATGCTGAAGTAATATGTCTGGGGATTGATATTCTGGAAAATT
This sequence comes from uncultured Candidatus Bathyarchaeia archaeon, assembly GCA_964346435.1. GTDB lineage: Archaea > Thermoproteota > Bathyarchaeia > 40CM-2-53-6 > RBG-13-38-9 > JAOZGV01. The sequence continues at coordinate 27,447 of CAYFUV010000068.1, forward strand.
TTGGTCTAAAAGATTACGAAGTCAAAATAAGCAATCGTAAGGTGATAGAAGAATTTTTACGATTGATAGGTCTGAAAGGGCAGGATCGTTTAGAGAAAACGATGCGAGTAATAGATAAGATGCATAAGATTTCCAGAAAGGGACTTGTACAAGAGTTTAAGAATGTCAATTTAAGTAGTGAACTAATAAATAGAATAACTGAATTCATAACTTATCATGGCAGTATTGAAAAAGCAACTGAAATAGTTCCAGAAAATTTCTTTAAAGATGAAAAATTCTGCAAAGGATATGAAGAACTTGAAAATCTAATCGATATCCTCAAAGCCCTTAAAAGATATAAAAAATGCTCCATAGATTTTAGCATCGTTCGGGGAATTGGGTACTATGATGGAATAATATTTGAAGCCTACGATAGCATGGGAAAAGACATAGGTTCAGTTTTCGGTGGAGGAAGATACGATAACCTTTGTGGAATCTATGGGAAACGAGATATGGCCGCCACGGGCGTAGCCGGAGGGATAGAAAGATTGATTCTTTCGCTAGAGAGAAACTCTCTCTTCCCAGACATTTCTCAGGTACCAACAATCTACGTTGCAACGGTCAAAGATAACTTGAGAAAGAAAGGGCGGGAAATAACCCAGAGGTTACGTGAGATGGGCGTTTCTGTAGATTTCGATTTGAAAAAAAGGAACCTAAAAAAGCAGCTCGAGTATGCCGATTCAATGAAAATTCCTTATGTATTATTAGTAGGACAAAAAGAGTTAGATAAAGATAAAATTAGGCTAAAAGACATGATTACGCGCCGAGAATCTGAATTAAGTTTGGATGAACTTTTACAAAAATTTACTAAAGAAAAAGGGGAGAATTTATGCACGCTTAGTGAGGAAATGGGCCCGTAGCTCAGCATGGATGGAGCAGTAGACTTTTTTTGGGCTGAACCTCCTAAAATCATCTTAATTTGGTGAAAGCTAAAGGTCCGGGGTTCAAATCCCCGCGGGCCCGCTAATAAAAGTAGAAATTTCATTATATTGGCGTTCTACAAGTAAATTACCATATTAGGAACACCTATGATAGCAAGTGAATCTTGAATTTTTTTTAAATTATATAATTGAATCTAAAATGTGTTTAATATTGAAGAAAAAAATTCTGAAGCAACCTACAATTCCTATCGAAGTCAAGCCGAAGAAGAATGTAGACAAACTTATCGAAGAAATGTCTTTAACCGCATTTCAAGGTAGAAAGCTAGCTGAGGTTGTTGAAGTTTGGGGCAGGATGTTCCAAGAAAAAGAAATAGTAATTTGGCTAGGATTAGCTGGAGCTATGATTCCCGCTGGTATGAGAAAAATACTTGGTTATCTTATAAGAAAAAGAATGCTTGATGTGATTGTTACTACTGGGGCTAATGTATATCATGACTTATTTGAAGCAATGGGCGAGAAACATTATATCGGGTCTCATTTTTCAAATGATATTGACCTAAAAAAACTTGGGATAGATAGGATGTATGATGTTTTCGCTGATGAAAATAAATTCTACGAATTGGATATGTGGATAGAAGAGAATTTTTGTTCACAATTGAAAGACAATTATCAATACTCATCTCGCGAGATTCTTCAGATTTTGGGCCAAATCCTTTATGAAGAAACAAAGAATTCAGAATCCGTATTGTCGGCTGCCTATTATCATAAAGTGCCAATATTCTCTCCAGCAATATGCGATAGTGCCATTGGATTTAGCATTATGTTTGCAAATAGAAGGAAAAAAAGGAATATAATCTTAAATAGTCTAAAAGATATCGATGAGAGTTCACTTGTAACGGAGAAAGCGAAGAAAAGTGGCGTAGTCTATGTGGGAGGAGGCATTCCAAAGAACTTTATTCAACAAACTGCTGTTATTGCAAAATACCAAACTGGACATGATAAGGGGCATGATTATGCAGTCCAAATGACGACCGATATGCCGATGTGGGGAGGGTTAAGTGGTTCCACGTTAGAAGAAGGGCAAAGCTGGGGCAAAATTGATAAAAAGGCGCATAAAGCAACGTGTTATGTTGATGCCACGATAGCTTTACCTTTGGTTGCACATGCACTAAGTGGTAGATTCAAAGAAATGCAAAGAAAAGGTCCAATATTCAAATGGAAAAAGATCTTCACTTAAATTCGAAAAGAAATAAATGCCCCGTCATGCAGGCCTTAAAGAAAGGAAGAACTCACTAAGGTTTCCTTCTTTTTGATCTGCCTGATTGTCTAGCCGCAATTAATCCAACTTTTCTTCCTGGTGGGGCGTCTTTTGATATCGTGGTTGGTTTACCAGCGTGTTTATGTCTACCTCCTCCGTAGGGGTGTGATGCGGCTATCATTGATGTGCCTTTTACCACGGGCCATTTCCTGCCTCTTGCCTTCATGAGTTTTGCCTTTCTTCCAGCCTTTAGAAACGGTTTTTCAACTCTTCCAGCACCAGCGGCTACGCCTATGGTTGCACGGCATCTTTCATCGAGATAAACGGACTTTTTCGAAGGCAACTTTATTTCAGTACCTCTTGGTGTATGGGCCACAATGATAGCGTAGGATCCTGAACTTCTTGCAATTTTCCCCCCATCGCCAGGTCTACTTTCGATGTTAAAAATTAGATTCCCTGGTGGAATCCTTCCAATAGGTAAAATGTTGCCGATTTCGATAGGGGAAGCCTCGCCTATGCTTATATTTTTATTAACACTTAATCCCTCAGGAGCAGCCAAATAACACTCTTTACCACTTTCAAACTTTAATAAAGCTAAAGGCATACCTCTTCCGGGATCGTGAACAATATCTTTAACCATCCCCTTGACGGTCGATTCTGACTCTGCTTGAAGTGGATATGAAACTGGAGCCACTCTTCGATGGGTAGGAGCTTTAAAGACTCCAGCTCCTCTACCTCTTCGTCTAACCATTATTCTTTTACCCATTCATTCCTCTCCTCAGAATATGCCTAGTTTGACTGCTAGGTCAGCAGCTTTAAAAGTTGGGGTCAACTTTACATAAGCTTTCTTAATTCCTCCGGGACTAATAACAGTGTTTACTTCTTCAACTTCCACCTCATATAAAGATTCTATGGCTTGGGTCACGTCTTTCTTGTTCGCTTTTAAGTCTACGATAAAGACTATTTTATTCTCGGACTCTATCAATGAAACAGCATCTTCGGATATTAATGGATACTTTATTATTTCTTGTGCTGTTAACTTCGTCATATCCATCAACTTCATTGCAGAGCTAAATTCTCTAACTTTTTGATTGATGACACAGTCCAAATTGTAAGTCTGCCGGGGTGGGTACCTGGGGCCAATAAACTTGCATTCAAATTGTCAACCTTAACTGCATCTACTCCAAATATATTTTTTACAGCTTTGGTTATTCCTTTATCCTCAGCCACTACTATTAGAGGGCCCACTCCATGCCTCTTTGTCCTTCCGCGCGCCCTAGCGCCTCTGGGTCTTACTTTAACACCATTCAACACTCTTTCGACGTCTGCCCAGGCGCCAAGCTTTGATAGAACCTTCTTTACCTCACTAGTCTTTGTAAGCTCTTGTAATCCGTCCTTTACAATTAATGGTAATGAAGGGATTTCATCCGTTTTATGCCCTCTGTTAGAGATGATATTTTTCAGGGCTGTGGCAGCTATTGCTGATGCCAGAGCTAATTTTTTCTCTTTCTCATTTATCCTTTTTCTAACTACTTTTTCAGCTTTTGGTGGATGGGCAAATCTTCCACCAACAGTCCCTGGAGCAAAAGCAGCTGAGCCAGCTTTAGGATGACGCTCACCTTTAATCCTTGGAACTCTTGATAATCCTCTGCCGACACCAAAAGATTTGGCAGAAGTCCTTTTTCCCGCCATACGGTTTCTTCCTTTAGGTTGGATCTTATGGGTCTCAATCGCTACAACCGCTCGCTTTATTACATCTGGTCGAAATGTAGTATAGAATATATTTGGGAGTTCCATTTTACCTTCGGCCTTCCCCTCGAGATTGTATATTGTAATCGTCGATGATGTCAATTTAGAAACCTACAATTTGTTTTTTTAATCAAGCAAATTTAAAATAGAAAGACAGCCATATGCGGCCTCTTCAGTTCTAACTGATTCTACGCCTTGATTTGGTATCATATTGATCTTAAAGTCTGCGATGTTTTCTGTCTTAATACCCTCCTGAGCAAGTATCTCATCTACGCCTTGGGTGGGAGAGCCAAATATGACTAGGACTTTTCGTGAATTTTTCCATTCATTACCAATTTCATTTAAAATATCTTTCGCCCTCCTTCCGTATCTAGAGGTTGCTATGATCAAATCAAAGCCAGCTCTTTTTATAATCTCTCCAAGAGTGAGTTTTGGAAAAATAACTCGATATCCCCAATATATCTTTATCTCTCCTCTTTGTACGGGATCGGCCCATATCTCATCGGCTATGCATCTAATCTTCAGAGTAACTCTTGAACCTTTCTTGAAATTACCTTTTATGTTTACCAACTTATTTAATCCTATGTTTGCGAGAGAGATTTTATTGTGAGACTTTATCACGACACCTTCTCGAATATCGCCTGTAGAGAGTTTTTCAATCTTGTTGACTACTAGGTGATGAGGAGTTTTCAACGGTGGGAGGATGCCAGCATATTTCAATTGAGGCATTAATTTGAACCGATATTTTCTTAGATATTGTGGGGTCTCCATATATTCAAGTATCAACCGAATCAAACGCGCATCTTTTATTTGCTCAGGATAGCGCCTATCTAAGTATATTACGACCTCCTCTATTCGAAATATCGAAGCTACTCTGCCAATCAAACCAATTTTTGACACCTTCTCCCGGAGGTGGGGGGTATCTCTGGCTAAAGAAGCGGGGATGGCAAGCGAAATAATCTTATTTCTTCGTTCAGGAATGAGTGCTTGACTTTTTTTCAAGTGGTCTAGACCCTCTATTTTTAAATCATATTGTTAGGTAAAACTTTACAAAACCTTTTCGAATTATAAAAAATAGGCGCGGTTTAGAATGTCTATACTAGAAGATAACAAACACCTTAATAAAATAGATAAATCCAAAATGCTCCTGGCGATAAATAATTTTTCTAACTACTTATTAGATTGTCTGAATATTTGCGAAAAGTCTGAGGTTATTGCATCACATGGTATTAAAAACATAGTTATAGCTGGGCTTGGGGGATCAGCTATAGGCGGAGACATAATAAGGGATTGGATATGGGATAAAATTCCTAAACCATTAGGGATATCTAGAGAATATGAGCTACCGGGCTATGCCGACGAAGAAACTTTATTAATAGTCGTAAGCTATTCTGGCGAAACTGAGGAAACGGTAAATATATTTTTAGAGGGAATCGAAAAAAAATGCAAAATTTTTACTATTACCTCCAATGGTTTCTTAGAAAAATTAAGTAGAAAATATGGGATTCCCTTAATATCAATTCCAAGAGGAATGCAGCCAAGAGCCGCACTTCCTTATTTGTTTACAGCTATCTCTTATGTACTTTGGAAAAACAGTATACTGGACATGTTAGATAAAGAAATAAGAATAGCATCAAATCAATTAACTAAAGTCGCAGCTAGATGGAATGCAGATGTTGCGACAAAAGAAAATCATGCCAAGCAATTAGCTTTATCCATAAAAGATACATTTCCAATCATATACGCCTCGAATCGTTATGGCAGTGTTGGCAGAAGATTCAAGGACCAAATGAACGAAAATTGTAAAATTTTTGCAAAGTTCGATGTAATTCCTGAGTCTTGTCATAATGACATAGAGGGATGGAGTGGAGAAAAAAGACTGAACCAATTCTCAATAATATTCATATCAGATGAATTGGCAAGAGATCGAAGGATCGAGGAAATGAAAAGAGTCTTGACGGAAAAGGGACTAACTAGATTATATGAATTCAAAGTATTTGGAGAAAGTAGGCTCAGTAGACTATTGTCGGCGATAGTATTTGGAGATTATGTATCCTTCTACCTCTCTATGCTTTATCATGTTGATCCTACGCCCGTTTCGACTATCGATTTGTTAAAAGAACGTCTTTATAAGGAGTCAGATTAAGTCTTGCACTCAGGAAGAAAGTAACGAATTAAATTATCCCTTGCTAACTCCTATAGGGACTAAACGTGCCACTTTCGTAGCTATTCCAACTTCGTGGCTTACCTCAACTACACGATCTACATCCTTATAAGCCCCTGGCGCTTCTTCGCTAACCACTGACATGCTTGCTGCTTTCACTAATATTCCCTTTTTCTCAAGATCCTTCTTAACATCTTCTCCCCAGAAAAAGGGAATATTAGTGAAAGCAGCAAGCATGTCAGT
>CAYFUV010000069.1:0-9539 GCA_964346435.1 uncultured Candidatus Bathyarchaeia archaeon
TCCGCTAATTTAACGAGGAAGTCCATATCAATTCTAGGAATTCGTTTTGCCGTCGGTAATATTTTTGGATCTGCTGTCATGATGCCGTCGGAATCCGTAACCATCACAACTTCTTTAGCCTTTAAAGAATTTGCCAACATAAATGCTGTTGTATCGCTTCCGCCCCTACCAATCGTACTAACTCCTCCTTCTTTCGTCTTTCCAATAAAACCAGGGATCAACGGCACTATTCCTTTGCGAAGAAGCGGTTCTATAAATCTCACAATTCTTTTTCCGCATATTTTATCAATGGGATACGCATTAGAAAAGTCTTCATTGGTTATTATTGGCCAATCCTCGTCAGATGGATCAAAATATTTTACTTCCAAACCTTTGCTTTTTAGTATAGTGGAAAATATTCGTGTGCTTGTTCTTTCACCCATTGAAAGAACATCGTCAAAATCTATTTTCTCACAGGATTTGCCACAAGCATCGTCTAGCAAATCAATTAAAGTATCAGTCGTTTTGCCCATAGCAGAAACCACAACGATAACTTCGCTCCCCCGTTTTATTTCATTGACCACAGATTCCGTTCCCTTTGAGATTCTCCCGCTATCAGCAAGGCTTGCGCCACCGAATTTGATGACTACCCTTTTTTCGCCATAACCAGAATTAGGCACAGGAAATCCTCCCAGAAAAAATTGTAGCGAGCGAAATACTTGCGGAAAATGTTGATAAAGGAGAATTCTTCAGCGCTAATAAAATTCTATAGGCAAGCAAGTTCATTAAGGCAATAAACGTAATCACCGAAAAAGTAATCACCCAAGTCAGCTCACCTGAAACCTGCTATAAGATACTCTTGTAAGGGTGTTAAAGAAATATATTAATATATCGAAATATGGTTCTGTCAAATTGTTATCGGGTAAATTTTGCTGTAAAAATTCATCGGTTGATGAATTAGAAAATTTCAAATTAATGTGCTTTCATAAGTTTCAAATATGGTCAATAATAACGAGGATAGAAGAATTAAGGTATTGTTAAATGAATATCATGCATGTCATTTGAATCGCAATCATTATGACAGCGTTCGTTGGACAATAGGCTCAATATTTATTGGTTCTTCGCTTGCATTGTTTGGGATTTCATTTTTAATTCCTGTAACCAACAGTTCCAAAGCTATAGTATCGATTACATTATTTTCATCAGCTCTATATGTGATTTGGTTTTTCTATCATAGCCATGTAGAACCGTATATCAAATTTTCAATTAAACGATCTCAGCATATAGAAGAAAGGATACAAGAAATATGTGGTAATGATTTTCTAAGATTACATACGGAAATTAGGGAAAACACACCGCCAGAAGGAAGAGGTAAGTCAATATTGGGAATTCTAACCATAATAACAATAATTGTATGGTTTTATAGAATCATAATTCTTACTTGTCCTTAGTTTGAACTGAATTTTGAATCAGTGTTATCCACTTATTCTTTCCTTTAACTTTGATTCCACAAGCTTCCGATGGCGTTTTGCCATCCAACCCCATATGTTTCTTGATGAAGTTGTAATATAAGCGAAAATCTTCATTCCAATCTTAGCTGGAAATCATATTTATGTCCTGCACTCGATATTATTTGTATGACCTGAATTTACGAGAAAGCACGAAATATCGTCTAACCTCGAGCGTTATTAAAAAAAGGTGATATAGAAAGAGAAATATTCGTAAACTCTCTCTTTTTTAAAGCGCACATGTGCTATTATGGAGACAGTTTCTTGAAAAATTATTTGAAAGACATTGTTGGCAGCGACGGTTTTGAATTAAAGGATAAGAAAATTGTCTTATGCATATCTGGAAGTATCGCAGCTGTCGAAAGCCCTAAGCTTGCGAGGCTATTAATGAGGCATGGAGCGGATGTCTATGTAGCCATGTCTGGAGCTGCTCAGAAAATTATTCGTCCTGAGGCTTTAGAATGGGCAACCGGAAATCCTGTTGTCACTGAATTGACTGGAAAAATTGAGCATGTTCAATTAGCTGGAAATTGGAAAGGTAAAGCCGATTTGGTGCTCTTGGCTCCATCTACTGCAAACACAATAAGCAAGATAGCAAACGGAATAGATGACACTGTTGTTACAACAATTATATCGACTGCGTTGGGGTCTGATATTCCCCTAATCATTGTTCCCTCCATGCATGATTCCATGTATAAGCATTCTATTGTTACAGAGAACCTAAAGAAGCTAGAATCACTTGGAGTGGAGATCGTACACCCAATATTAGATGAAGGAAAGGCAAAAATGCCAGATGTTCACGAAATTGCAGAAACGGTGATCAATAAGCTTTCTATTAAAGATATGCTTGGTTTAAAGGTACTAATTACAGCAGGCCCAACTACGGAGCACATAGATCCGATAAGAGTTATAACGAACAGGAGTTCTGGAAAGATGGGCGTCGCTCTCGCTAAAGAGGCGCATAGAAGAGGTGCTGAAGTGACTTTAATTTATGGAAAGGGAACTGAAGAACCACCGACTTATGTTAAGACTATTCGTGTGGAATCTTCTGATGAAATGTTCAAAACCGTTGTTTCTAATCTAAAATCTAATAATTTCGATATTGCCGTAGCTTCAGCAGCAGTTGCAGATTATGCCCCAGATAAAAAAATAGATAAAAAAATTTCCACCGACAAAGTAAAAGAATTGGAAATAAGATTAAGGGCTACTCCAAAAATAGTTGATAAAATGAAGAAAATTAAGCCTGATATCTTTCTAATAGCCTTTAAAGCCGAATGTAATGTAGATGATAAAGAGCTTATTAAAAGAGCATATGAGAAATTAGCAGAGGCAGAAGCAGAATTAATAGTGGCAAATGACGTTTGTAGAAAAGGAGTAGGTATCGGGGAAGACAAAAATGAAGTATTCATCATAGATAGGGAGAGAGAAATAATTCATGTCCCACCGATTCTAAAAAGCGAAGTAGCTAAGGAAATATTTACCGCCGCGTTAGGCAAGATTTCTAAATCGTGTTAAAACATTTCAAAAAGCGCGCGCTAAAATACAACGCATGTATTAGTTTTAGAAAATTTTAAATAGACAATCTATTCGTTCTATTTCAGCGCATACACATGGAGTAAATAGCATGTCAATGCGACTTGAATTGGACAATGAAGAGGAAGAGTGGGACGAAGAAGAGAGTTGGGAAGAGGAAGAGTGGTAAAAGAACCTCCTCCTTTCTACAAGGACAGAATCTTTGATTAGCTCTTAAAACCATTTTCTAATTTTAGGGTGAACGCTAAAATGGGCAGAGTGGCTGTATTTGATAAAGATAAATGCAAACCAGACGACTGTAACATAATTTGCGCAAAAATCTGTCCAAAAGTCAAAAACAGAATTGAGGCAATAAAGATCGATGAAGAAACTGGGGAGCCCGTAATTGTTGAAAATCTTTGCAGCGGTTGCGGAATATGCGTTAAAAAATGTCCATTCAAAGTCATTCAAATAATCAATGTTCCAGAAGAGATTGAACAAGAATGCAGCCATAGATACGGAAAAAATACGTTCAAGCTCTATAGGTTACCAACTCCGAATAATGAAATGATAACTGGCCTAATTGGAAAAAATGGTACAGGGAAAACTACAGCGCTTCGTATCTTTTCTGGAGAGTTTAGTCCTAATCTGGGGAACTTCCGATCCCCGCCAGATTGGAAGGATATTCAAAGGCATTATAGAGGAACTATACTTCAATCTTATTTTGAAAAGGTTTCAAATGGAAAGATCAAGGTATCATATAAACCCCAATACATCGATGAAATCCCAAAAGTCGTTAATGGGAAAGTATTTGATGTTTTAGAAAGTGTCGATGAACAAAATAAATTGAAAAACATATTGCAAAATCTTGAATTAGATAAAATTAGCAATCGAGATATAAACACATTAAGTGGCGGAGAACTGCAGAGGGTAGCCATCGCAGCAGCTTTGTGTCGCAATGCAGATATTTATATTTTTGACGAACCCTCCAGCCACCTGGACATCAGTCAAAGAATAAAAGTGGCAAAAACCATTAGATCGCTCCCCAAAGAGGGTAAGACCGTTCTAGTTGCTGAGCATGATTTGGCCATGCTGGACTACCTTTCTGACCAAGTTTGCATCATATATGGAGAGCCAGGAGTATATGGCATAATATCCCATGCTCATGGAGTAAGAGTTGGAATCAACATATACCTTAATGGATTCATTCCTGATGAAAATATGAAATTCAGAGCCGGGTCTATAAAATTTCATATTAGGCCTCCCAGGGAGAGTAAAGAGTCCAAAAAAGAAACAAAAATCTCATGGCTTCGTATGGAGAAGAATTTCAACGGTTTTAAATTAGAGGCAGATAAGGGAGATATCGACAGTGGAGAAATTATCGGGATACTTGGACCGAATGGCATAGGCAAGACGACTTTTATAAAATTATTGATCGGGATGGAGAAAGCCGATAATAATTCAGAATCTCCTTTTGTCAATATGCCTTTGAGTTATAAACCACAATACATATCAACCGAATATGAAGGGACAGCGGCTTCCTTATTGAGAAATTCTATGGGTGAAAAATTCAGTTCAGAATTCATGGAGAGATTAATAATCAAGCCCTTGAAAATAGGCAATTTTTTAGATAGAAATGTATCCAGTCTTAGCGGTGGAGAACTTCAAAGAATTGCTATAGCAACTTGTTTGGGAAAGGATGCTAAAGTCTACTTCCTTGATGAACCAAGTGCCTATTTGGATATTGAGGAGAGATTAGCGGTAGCAAAAGCTCTCAGGAAAATTGTTGAGGATAGAGGAGCATACGCATTTATTGTTGAACATGATATTGCTATTCAAGATTTCATGGCTGACAGATTAGCGCTTTTTACAGGTAAACCAGGCATATTGGGGCATGCAGAAAATCCTCTTAGTCTAAGAGAAGGAATGAATAGATTTCTTGCCAATATGGGGATAACATTTCGTAGAGACAGAGAAACAGGGAGGCCCAGAGTTAATAAAATCGATAGCAAAATGGATAGAAAACAAAAAGGAGTGGGTGAATACTACTATATTCCAAGCGATGATGAAAAAGAGTAAACGCACGTGAACTTATAAAAGATTTAATTAACTCCTAATCAATTTATCTTTTGCATAGAAAACCTAGGTAGTGCCACAAATTGTCTCATTATTGTATTGAATGTGGTGGAGAACTCACGTATGATAAAGCCTTAAAGCAATATACTTGTAAGAGTTGCGGTCTCACTTTCACATTCCAACAATTGATGGAGGAAAGAGGAAAGACTTTTGCGAGGAATTCTAGTGAAGAAGATGAGAGAGCAAAGAAACAAAAAGAATACTTGAAATGGTGGCTTTCGAAAAAGACGTAGTGAGTAAATTTACCACAATAATCTTATGCGCACAAAAAATGGATCCTATTCTCCTAGGGGACAATTTATATCCTCTATTTTAAATTGGTGAAGATCTAGCACATGTATATTGTACTTTTTGTAGGCATGGCTGGTTCTGGTAAATCTTATTTAACGGCAGGTTTTAGCGAATGGTTAAAAATGACCGAACAAAATGTCATTTGTGTTAACTTGGATCCAGGCGTAATTTCCCTTCCTTATAATCCAGATATCGACGCTAGAAATTATGTTAACGTCTCAACTTTGATGGAGGAATATGAGCTCGGTCCAAATGGAGCCTTACTCGTTGCGACCGACCTTATAGCCGATCACTTAGAGGAAATCAGAGATAATATTTATGACGCTGGAGCAGACATAATCTTAATTGATACCCCTGGACAAATTGAATTATTCGCATTTAGGGAAAGTGGCCTATATATTGCAAATTCAATTGCTGATTGTCCAAAAGCAACTGTTTTTTTACTTGATGCCCCTTTTTGTAGGAATTCTTTAAACTATGTTTCAAATATTTATCTCTCTATTGCCGTATATACGAGGTTGATACAACCGCAAGTCTATGCATTAACAAAAATTGATCTACTAGAAAAAAAGGAATCCGATAAAATTCTCTCATGGTCCGATAATCTAAATATCCTGAGAGACTCTTTAAGGGAGGGGGGGAGAGAAACACCATCACTGATCAATGACAGTTTAATTAGCACTATATCTAAAGCAGGTCTCGATATTCAGACTATTCCGATATCAACAAAATTGGGCCAAGGACTTAATGAATTAAATGCGGAATTGACAAGAATTCTTAGCCGAGGCGAGGAGGAAAGGCCCTAAGTTTAAAATTGAAGAGCAAGAGCATAGTCTACCTAAAAATATTTATAAAATCCAGTTTGGCAATGTATACTTCTATTAAGAGGGGAAAAATGTGAAATGACAGATAAATCCACTGTGATAATAAATAATGCCTTACAGGAAGGGAGACTTAATCTCTTAGAACCTGAGGCCAAATCGATATGTATTCAGTATGACATCCCAACTCCGGCATTCGATGTATCATCCAACTCTGAAGAGGCAAAGAATTTTGCAAATAAACTTGGTTATCCAGTCGTTTTAAAAATTGTATCTCCGGACATACTTCATAAGACAGATGCTGGAGGAGTTGCAGTGGGATTGGAAAATGATGCCGAAGTGAAGAAAGAGTTCGAAGAAATGCTCCAACGAGTTAAGAATTACAAGAAAGATGCAAAAATAGTCGGCGTTCTTATACAAAAGATGGCCCCCTCATCTACAGAAGTCATTATTGGGGGACTTAAAGATCCACAATTTGGGCAAACTTTAATGTTCGGACTTGGCGGCATATTCGTTGAAGTTTTGAAAGATGTAACTTTTAGAATAGCCCCTATAAGTTCGAAAGATGCCAGAGAAATGATTAGAGAAATTAAAGCGTATCCAATCTTGAAAGGATACCGAGGGCAACCTGCCGTCGACGAGGAGGCGATAATCAATATATTATTAAACACTTCAAGGCTAATGATGGAGCACCCAGAGATTAATCAATTGGACTTAAATCCTATCATGGCTTATGATAAGGGGGCAAGCGTAGTAGACGCTAGAATAATACTTGAAAAAGCCGAGGGTTAGAATAGAATTTTATTTATTGAAGAGTTTATGCCCATTATCGATTACTCTCAAAATAGTAAAGTTTGGGCTCAACGTAATATAAGAGGCAAAAGTGGACTTACCTCTTGTAAAAAAAATCCTCTGATCTGGAGCAACAAATATTTTAAGGAAAAAATTCGAATTGTAAAAAGAAAATTTTTTTCTAAATACAATTCTAAAACCAGTTTCTAATATCTTAACCTTATTAACTAAAAGCGATAGCGTATTATTTCAAAATTATTGGATTTATCTTAGATGATTCGTGTAAATGTAAAATTTTTTGGAATTTTTAGGAATTGTGCGAAAAATGAACAATTGTACATCGATTTGGAGGAGCCTGCTACAATTGAGTCATTGATGAATAAACTGTCTAGCCAAATTAACGATCGGAAAAAAATTTTTGAATTTGGATTAAAAAATATCGAATCAAATATGATTATTGTGATAAATGATAAGGAAATTGGAGTGCTCGAAGGGTTTAAAACTCACATTAACGATGGCGATAATGTGGCGATAATTCCAACCATACATGGTGGATGATTACTAAATTAGTAATATTACTTTAAAGCATGCGGTTACACTTCAATTATTTCACATTCTATCTCTTTAAGAACCACTTCTGCCTTATTCGCATCCAATTTAATTGTATATAATTCCCTAGATGTCCTCAATTTCAACTTGACGTGTTTTCCAGATCTTCTTACTCGGCATTCCCTTGCATTAGCAGACAGTTGAACGAATTCTTTTACATCCAATATTTCCTTTGGCAAATTCTCAACCTCAACTCAATTCTTCGCAAAAATAATTCGTAAAATAATAAGTTTTTCAAAGATATTTTCGATCATTGCATATTTAATTATATTAATGCCCTCTTTGTGAAATATGCCTGCTCTTTCTAAACGTTTGAAAAGTCCCTCTCGCAATTCAATATGTACAATCTTTTTCTAATTCTTGCTCATTTCAATTTAAACATGGAAGTAATATTTCAAAATATTTGAAGATTAGAGGTAAAACGTCCGCGCTCGTTCTTAAACCTTCATAAGTTTAATAATTTCTTCAGGGATTTTGGCAGATTTGACTCTTGTTTTGTCTATACACACATAAGTACTATATCCACTTATCAACAATCTTCCATCGTTCTTATTATATATATTATGCTCAAAGTGTATAGTTTTATCTTTAATATCCTTTATTTGAGTCTGCAATTCCAATAGTTCATCAAATTTTGCAGGGGAATGAAATCTAGCATAGACCTCTCCGATTACAAAGGATATTACTTGAGGTTTTTTGTCGATTATTATTTTTCCGTTACTAGAATAACGTATGCCAATAGAACGAAACAATTCCAACCTTCCTATACTAAACCACTCTAGACATCTTACATTGTATACAAAACCTGTAAAGTCGGTGTCACCGGCTCTAACCCGGATAGTAATATCAATTTTTTTATACACTTTATGATCCAACCAAGGTTTTCTATAGAATCAAAATTTGAAGTCCAGTATCCATTAGAAATTTGTCATTATATTTTGGAGATACTAATGCTTTAAGATTTATTTAAATAAAAGAATCATATAATACAGGAACCTTTCAAGAAGACTATGTTTCAACTCAAAATTTTTTAAAAAAGGATGAAGTCACAAATGAAATATAGTTATAGAAGAATTTCTTTATATCGAGAAAGGTCTTTAGTAATATCATTCATGCTAATGCTAGCCATTACATCGGCAGTATTAGAAATATTTTTCATTGATTATTTAATTGCTCGCGGACTTGAAAATAAAATTCAGTGGATAAATGTATACGATTCGAGGATAGGGATCCCAATTCTATATTTACCAATAATTGGAGTTCTTGTTGTCATTCTTTCAACCTGGGCATACGCCGTAGAAAGGCCTTATTTGAGAAAAGTAGACATAAGGAAATTACGCAATTCGTCACCAATTTTAAGAATGTTTAATTTATCAATATTCTTTCTTCTTGTTCTATCAATATTTCTCTTCTTACCTTGTATTCTTGGCTCCAATTGGTCTATGAAGGAATTGTTTTTAAAGAGTAGCGAAATAATTCCGTTAAAAGTTATTCTACTTGGCTTTTACAAAAGATTCATCATTTTTATGGATGTGGCAATTATTTGGAAATTCGTGCTTCTACAGGGCTCTGCTTGCCTCGCTTTAGCCATATTTTCTTTTTTCCTAGGTTTTAGGACTACTGCCAGGACTTTAAAAGGATAAGCGCATGCATTAATGTGATTTAGATAGAACATAAGTTATTTATCGAAAATTCTTAATATTGACATAATATATCTCAAATTTCAAATTTGTCTAGCGTACGCTAATTCTCTAATTTTTTTAGGCACAATCAAATAGGACTCGTAATAGGGAGTAATGTGTGTTGCATAATACATGTATACTTTGCGATAGACCTATAAGAAATTCAAGTTTATGCGAAATCCACTTTTTGGCCTACCAGAAATTAAATA
>CAYFUV010000070.1:0-1578 GCA_964346435.1 uncultured Candidatus Bathyarchaeia archaeon
GGGAGATTAATTGATATTCTCTATATACAATATGATTTCTCTATGTACGATATTGTATATAATGATACATATTTCTATCATGAAAAGAATCAAAAATAGTTTTAATATACTTGTTTTTACAATACATTCCAGTGACTAAAATGAAAACTTCAAAAATCGACATAAATGAAGTTGTCCGTTTAAGGCAACTGGGCTATACCCAGAAAGAGATCGCTGAACGTGTCGGTGTTACACAACAAGCCATCAGTTTGACCTTAATCAAGTCAAGAACTAAAGGTGAGATAGGTGTCGCAATCTAAAGTTGGAACACAACTGGGAAAAGCGAAAAAATTCAGTGACTATAGATGTGTCAAATGTCATTCTTACCTTGTTCCTCTGACAGAAGAGAAAATGGGTTTATTCGATTTCACTTCAAAACAGAAACAGAAAGTTAGGGAGTACGGTTTAACCCATTTTTGTCCTAGGTGCATGAGAGGTTATCAAAGAGAAGAACAACCCCTAAGCAAAGAATCAGCAAATTGTCCTTACTGCGGAAAAGAGCTTTCTTTCGTGGAATATGAAGGAGAGGTTATTCCAGTTTTTTGGTGTGAAAAATGTGAGGAAGCCTTTCTAGCTGAAGGGGAAGAGTTAAAGAAAATCCGGAAATATGCGGACAAAACAAAGCATCCTCTCTCAAAAGAAGTTACGAGAGCTCTAGAAGAGATCGAGTGAGCGCGAGCAATGACTGGTAAAGCTGTTTCTAACCTATACAATCTAGAAGTGGAAATAGATGAAGACTCAAATCCATTCATGACTCATGTAAAATTGAAAGAAGCTCTAGGCCATTTACCCGATTTAGAAAAGGAAACGTTTGAGGAAGTTGAACGCTCCCCAGTTAGAATATCTGAGAGTTTTGAAATACTTGAAAGAGATAGGAAAGGTAACATACGTTTTAGAACGGTTGTGCCTAAGGCTCTTGTGCATGAAGAGAAGTTTAAGAAAACAGAGAAAAATCCTGATTTAATTCATTTGTGCTCTGTTGATCGGATAAAAATCTATTACAACGTGGTTTCTGAAGAGTTTTGGATGTTAATCCTTAAACCTGTGTGGATTAAACACAAAAGAATCATGCAAGTGGATTCATGGATTAAGCTGGAAGAGCATGATTTTCGAACTATGAAAATTCTGGGAATCCTTTTTGACAGAGAGTTCAACAACCCCTTACCTCAAACAATCTACGTGAAGAAGAAAGATCGGAAAAAAGACAAACAGATAATGAGGAGATTCAAAAGGTGAAAACCTATAGAAAACCTATAGAAAAAACCATTGTTTTGGTTAGCTATAGCTTATTTATAGGAGACGGAAAACGCGCGTATTTAAGCTGGTATTTTAATTCTGGGTTCCCAAGAATTTCGTTCATCTCTAAGAAACATAGCCAAAAGACTGCATTCTTCATTAATCAGCGTGTCTAAAGTCTGATGTTTTCCTTTTCTAATTCGTGGAATATCTACTTTAGTTTCAAAATATTTTTCAAGACTTTTTATGAGATTATTTGTCCACGTATGATTAAGATATATTCTAGGTGTCTTTTTATTATAA
>CAYFUV010000071.1:0-2773 GCA_964346435.1 uncultured Candidatus Bathyarchaeia archaeon
CAGGATCTTTGAAAACGTTACTCGATATGGTAAGAGATAGCATAGTAATCATCACATCAAGACAAGGTAAGTCGCTCAAGAATTTCAAGTCCCATCTTTCAAATGAATTAGCACTTAAAAAAGGGATCTTGTTGGTTTTTGGATCCACCAGAAAAAGTGTCCATCAAATCCTATCCAGTGAGGGACATGATATAAGTTCATATCAATTTATTGTCGACATGTTCCCCAATCAAGGAACGCAAACTGTGAGATTAGAAGAAGCCTTTTTCGGGTCACTTGCCATCATCAACTATTTTCTTGATTCCTAGGACAGGAGTCAAATCTTCGTCTAGCGTTCTCCCAATCACGTAGGTTACAAATAGTAGCATTGTAGGGATTTTTAACACGTGACGGGTTATAAATTTATTAACGGGGAATCGACAACGTTCATTATCAATGGGCCACCGAAAATATAGTGCACCGCGCCGTGGAAGTGTAGCATTTAGGCCGAGATCTCGAGCAAAAAGTCTAGAAGCGAGAATTAGGACTTGGCCCAGTTTAGACCAAGATAAACCTGCTCTTGTGGGATTTGCTGGTTTTAAGGCTGGTGGAATTAATATCTTGACAGTCGATGACCGGGAAAAGACTCCTAATTTTGGTAAGCATTTCTTGAATCCTTCAACGGTTATTGCTACTCCTCCGATACGGATAATAGGTATTCGCGGATATAAACAATCTGTCAATGGTAGGCAGGCGGCTTTTGATGTGTACTCTAGAGATGCGCCCAAAGAGCTCGTGCGTAAGGCAGACATGAAATATAACGAAGAGCTCTTTGTTAAGGCTAAGGAAAGCTTGGCTTCTATGGATACTGTGGTGGCAACGGCTGCTGTTTTTCCTAAAGAAGTGAACCTGTCTCAAAAAAAACCGTTTGTCTTTGAGATAGCTGTTTCCGGCAGCGACAATGAAAATAAATTCGAATATATCAAAGGTCTACTGGGAAAAGAAATTCGTGTACGAGATGTTTTTCAACCGGGACAGTATGTGGACGTTCTTGGGATAACAAGAGGAAAAGGAGTGGAAGGACCTATAACTAGATTTGGAGTTAAGCGAAAGCAACATAAATCTAGGAAGAGCGTTAGAGCAGTTGGAACATTGGGACCAATTTCTCCTGCGGTAGTGATGTATACGGTTGCGAGACAAGGTCAAAGAGGGTTCCATCAGAGAACTGAATACAATAAGAGAATACTGTTAATATCGTCTGCTGGAAAAGAAAATCAAATATCTATTAATCCAAGTGGCGGGTTCAAGCATTTCGGTCTTATAAAAGAGGACTACATAGTATTGCGTGGCTCAGTACCCGGAGTTCCCAAAAGGCTTGTAAAACTGCGTCAACCTGTTAGAAATACTAACAGAAAAATAATTGAGCCAAAAGTGGTTGAGGTAATGGTAAGATGAAATCTGAGCTGGTAGTCAGGTCCCTAGACGGGTCAACTGAGAGCACTATGCCACTGCCTCAGGTTTTTCAAACTCCTTTTAGACCCGAAGTCATTCATCGGGTTTATGTTAACTTGCTATCGCACAGGTTCCAACGACAAGGTCGCTATCCGGCGGCAGGAGAATTGGTAAGCGCTGAATCTCGGAATACTGGCCTTGGAATTGCGAGGCTTGCCAGGATTCGTGGCCAGGGATTCAGTAGGGCTGGACAAGCGGCTGGTGTTGCAGGCGTTAGAGCAGGCAGAGCGGCGCATCCACCCGAATCATGGAAGGTAATCCATAAAAAGATAAACAAGAAGGAACGACGTCTTGGCCTCTTTTCAGCTATAGCAGCTACCGCCCAAAAAGATCTTATCATAGGGAGAGGCCATCGTGTTGAGGGAATTCCGGATTTTCCTATTGTGTCCTCTAATAATCTAGAGTCGATTACTAAAGCACGCGATCTTCTAAAAGTTCTAGTAGCTTTTGGACTAGCTGATGATCTCTCAAGAGCACGTAGGCCAAGAAAGGGGGGAGCGGCATCTAAGGGAAAGAGAACAAGACGTGCTGGAACGTGCGCATTGATAGTTGTTAGGAAAGGATCAAGTATTCTTAAGCTATCCAATTCTATACCTGGCGTCGATGTCAAGAGCATTGAATCCTTAAGCGTATTGGATTTGCTTCCTGGCTCAAAACCAATACGACTGACCATCTTTTCGCGTGGCTCGTTAGACTATCTAGAAAGACCTATACCTCAGAGTAATCTGCAAAGTGAAAACAAAATATGAAAGCGAAGAGAAAGAAAGAGAATGTTGTATCAATAGAGAAGGCAAATAGCACTTTTGTCCAACCATATGTGACAGAGAAAACATTTAACGCAATTGAGAAAGAGAATAAATTAACTTTTATTGTATCCGAAGAATCCACTAAAAGAGAAATAATTGAAGCCTTAAAATTAGTCTACGAAGCCGATGCAATTGAGGCAAACACCGCTAAGACAATCCAAGGAAAGAAAGCGATCATAAAGTTTAAGACTGAAGGCGGAGCAAGAGAGCTTGCTACACGGTTGGGGCTGGTTTAATATCACATGTTCTTAGTTAGGTTTAAAAGGAGTACAGTAACTGGAGATAACTGATTCTGATTGGTCCGTGAATTCAAATTCAAAGGTTATTCCTTGTCACAATTACAATCATCGTCTATAGAATCCATATTACCTATTCTCAATTCGAGACAACGTAGATCACTTGACAAGCGAGTAGACAAGTATATGAATGATGAGAAAAGAAAGCTGCGTGAAGAGATTAAAATGGCTAGGGAAGGC
>CAYFUV010000072.1:0-8392 GCA_964346435.1 uncultured Candidatus Bathyarchaeia archaeon
ATCAATCACCAAAGATTGCTTACTGATTGGTTTGATGTTGAAGAGGTTAAATCAAAAACTGATAATAAATATGATTTCTATTCTGCAAATATTCCTAAGATTAATTGGAAGACTATTGAAAAAGCGTGGAAACTTGAACCTAATAATTATGAAGAATTGCTTGCTATTCCGGGCATAGGCCCATCTACAGTCAGAGGTTTGGCTCTTGTATCGGAATTGATTTTTGGCGGATCCCCAAGCTGGAAGGATCCATTAAAATATTCATTCGCATTTGGCGGGAAAGATGGCGTCCCTTTTCCAATCGATAAGAAAGTTATGGACGACACAATTAGACTCCTCGAAGATGCGGTAATTCGAGCAAAATTGGGTGATAAGGATAAATATAACGCGATTCGTCGCCTTGCGGTATGGAGAAATAAATTAGAAAGCTTTTAAAAACCGCGTCAATTAATTTTCATTTAAAAGACAAGGATTTTATTATTTCAAGTCTTTTAAGTTAAATGTTAATAAAAGAATATTATAATGAATTAAACAATGCATAGGAAAATAGGTTGAGTCAAATGTATGTTATGCAACCATACGGTTTCGATAAAGCCAAGATTGCGGCGATCATAATTGGCGTTTGTTCCTTGGGAGTGGGATTTACTACATTTCTGTTATTATACTTTTACTGGGGGGAATTGATACTAGCTACAATTTTTCTAACGATCTTTCTAAGCGCAGGTTTGATCTGCATAATTGTGGCAATAATTCGGCATCTCGGAAGAAGGCAACCATATTATTGGAGTACCGCTCAATACTATCCTCAAAGCCCAACTGCTTATCAAGCCCCACCGCAACCTGCACAATCTTACGATTATGCGCAAAGGCCTGCTGAAGCTGGGCAACCGCATCAGCACTATGAATATCAGACTCCGCCACAATATGTGCCTCAACAACCCGCGCAATGGTATTACAGCCAACCATATCAGCCCAATTTGCAGAATGTTTGGAATTATCCACAAAGATGCCCTTTATGCAACAATCCGGCTAGGTATGCTGAATCATATCAGAGATGGTACTGTGAAAGATGTAATCAGTGGATTTAGAAAAGAAGAAGTACGTCCCTGCGAAGAAATCGAATAGATACACACAAATATTCTATTTTTTCTAACCCCTTCCTAACAGCCATCCCAAGGTTATGGCTATCAGCCCCACGATAGAATATGATAAAACTTGAAATAAGGTCTTAATCAACGAGCCAAGGATAGGAATTAGAATTTCAGGAGAAAAAATGGCAACTTGTATTCCTAGAGTAGAGATTGCGAAGATCGAATAAAGTAAAAGTAAAACCATTCCATTCCCGAAGTCTATCCTTCTATCTACTATGAATCTCCATAATGTTAAATTTACTATTATGAGTATTACCACCAATTCGGCGAATACTAAAATATTCACTTTCAATTTGGATAATACTAGAACAAAACCTAAAATCAAAGTCAAATTTGTTATACAAGATCCGAGGATATTTCCTAAGGCCAATCCTATACGTGACTTTTTAACAGCAGCTAGGCTTACTGAAAGTTCTGGAAGTGATGTTCCTAATGCTATCACAGTAGCCCCTATTACCGATTGGTCTATCTGTAACATACTTGAGATTGCTACTGAAGAATCTACAACAAAACGTGAGCTTATTATGATAGCAGCGACTCCTCCAAATACAATAATGAGCTCTTTGGATAATTTTCGTGTTTCCGGCTCCTCACCATTTTCCACCACTGGAATTCTCCCTTTAATAGAATATGCGGAAAAAATTATGAACATTCCCAGCAGCATCAGACCAGTTAAGTTTGCAAATCCCCCTAATACCAGGATTTGCAAAGGCACCAATGATGCGATGACGAGCATAAAGCATAGACTTCGGTAATCTTCTCGTGCGATTATTATAGTGCTTGGTGATAAGACGGCCGTTAAACCCAATATTAATCCTATATTTGCAATATTTGAGCCAAATACTGTTCCAACAGGTATTTCAATATCGCCAGAGTTGACCGCTGAAATTGAAACTGCTAATTCTGGGAGTGATGTTACTATGGAAAGAATTAGAAAGCCTACCGCCATTTCTCCGAGACCAGTTATTCTTGCAATATTCGCAGAGGAATCAGACACTTTGTCGCTGAACTTTATCAATATTGCTAGAGAAACAGCCAATATTATGAATTGGATAACCAAATTCATCAATTCAAACATTGATTGAAAGCACCATGGTATGAGAATGTGAAATTTAAAAACCACACGCTAATATATCACACTTAGGATATGATTAAAAAAGATTCTCTGAATAGCGCTTTGAAATATTGTATTTGCCATATGACCTCGTTCATAATTGTTTGGCCATTAAAAAAAATCTTTAAAATAAGTAAATAGATTTCATCTTTAGAAAGATGGCGCTATAAGATTTCAAAGGTTGGGTCAGCTGCTGAATGAAAAAACATCCGCCCGATATATAATAATTCTATCTGGTCTCTTAGCTACTATGGGCAGTATTGGATTCGCCCGCTTTGGATACACGATGATTTTGCCTGAGATGAAGGATGGCTTGATGCTTACATACACTCAAATGGGCCTTATGGCTTCTGGGAACTTCATTGGTTATATATCATTCGCAATTCTAGGAACTATATTGGCATCAAGATATGGCCCAAGACTCGTAATTGCAATATCTCTTGGCATCGTTGGATTATCTATGTTATTCACAGGTTTTATTGAAAATTTTCAGCAAGCATTATTGTTGAGGGCGCTAACTGGCATAGGATCTGGAGGAGCTAATGTTCCAGCTCTGATGTTACCCGCCATATGGTTTGCAGCCAGAAGGAGAGGGCTCGCAACGGGGATTATTATCTCAGGAACTAGTATAGGATTAATCTCTACAGGATTCCTAGTCCCAAAATTTACTGACGTATTTGGTACAGATGGATGGAGATATTCTTGGTTAATTCTGGGGATTATTACGTTCTTTTTTGCTCTTTTCTGCGGCTTCGCTATTAGAGACCCAGCAGTAAGAAAAACGTCAACACAAATGCACATTAGTAAAATTGGGCCTCGCCTTAAACACTTAGATCCAATGATATGGAAGATAGGTTTTGTATACTTTATGTTTGGATTATCTTATATAATATATGTCACTTTTTTTGGGGCTTACCTTGAAAAGGAGGTTGGAGTGAGTTCTCAATTAACTGGCATGTTATGGGCCTTAATTGGGGTGCTCAGTTTATTTGGTAGCCCTTTATGGGGACATATATCTGATGTAATTGGTAGAGGTCACAGCCTTGCCTTTATTTACTTTATTCAATCGTTTTGTTTCTACCTGTTCGCTTATAGCAAAGAGATCAATGCATTAACTACTTCTGCGGTCTTATTCGGGTTAACCGCTTGGAGTATCCCTTCGATTGTGGCGGCCTATTCAGGAGACTGTTTTGGACCAAAATCAGCATTCTCAGCTATGGGATTTTTAACTCTGTTCTTTGGCATTGGACAAATTTTAGGTCCGTTTATTGCTGGCTATTTAGCAGACCTAGCTGGTACCTTTACTTCTCCCTTTCTATTGTCTTCTCTAGTAGCGGCAATGGGAGGAATATTGAGCATCTTGATGCTTAGGAGGTATTAGGAAAATTAAATTAACTACTTTTATGGAATCATTTTTTAAAATAATACTTCTCAACTGTTCCATACGCGGTTGCAATACAATACAAAAAATTAATTACGTATCCCAAACTTTTCTTTAAATAAATATAAGACTCAATTTTTTATCTGAAGTCGAGAGAGTTATTGGTGCATATTTTATGGATTTGGGTTTAAGCGAAGTTTGGGAAAGTTTTGTTATTCTATTGCCAACAATTTCAAGTGCGATAATAGTACTAATTATCGGATGGGCTGTTGGTCGCATTGTAGGCAGATTCATATCAACAATACTCAAGAGATCTAGTATAGACCGTTTGTTGGAAAAGACTATTATCGGCAAGGCTGTAATCAGCTCAGGCATCGAGCCAATAAGGTTCTTTGATCTCCTCGTGAGATGGATAATTTATATAATTGCACTATTTGTAGCCTTAGACATCCTTCAAATCAAGATACTTGGCGACTTCATGAAAGCAGTTATGGCGTATCTCCCTAATTTCATAACCGGTGTTGTCATCCTAATTTTTGGATTTATTATTGCAGACTTCGTGGGAAATTTTGCAACGACTCTCGGTAGGAAATCTAAATTATTCTTTCCTGCTATAATCGGGAGTATCATAAAACTCATACTATACTTCATGGTCGTAACCATGGCGTTAGCCCAAATGAAAATCGAAGTGCAGATTCTATATATTTTTGCGAATGCCCTTGCTTGGGGCTCTGCTATCGGAATAGGTGTAGGCCTAGGCATTGCATTTGGGTGGGGTTTGAAAGATATAATTGCAAAGAGAGCGATCAAATGGATTCGAACTACAGAAAAAGCAGCAAAATGTTGCGAGGATGAGCTGAAGAAACAAGAAAATAAAAATTAGAACGCATTTGGCTTATTCAATTAAGATATTCTAAAATAATTATTCCTAACCAATTGAATGCTAATGAAAGATCGATTTTTCTTTCTTCTTATCCACAAGAAATTCATAGATTATCATTACGACTATTAAGAAAATCAATAGACCCATGCCGGCAGGCTCCTTAAGCTTAATTATCACGATGCCGATGTAAGGAATTTTTCCGATATAAGAGCCAATGATATTCTCGGATTTGACAACCCAATTATCTGTATGAAGATTATAATCCCCTTTCGTTTTAAATCCAAAATCATTTCCGTGATCTATTTTTTCAACAACTCTATGAACTATTAATGTATTGTAGTCTATTGGGCTATGAAATACGATGATCGTTCCCATTGATATTTTTTCAGGGGATTCGCCTCTTATTATTATTAAATCACCAACATTCAATGTGGGTACCATGCTGCCCGAAACAACAACCAGAATGGGATTCTCAGTATTTAGTGCTATTTTTAAACCATTCCACGTAAAGAAAGATGCAGAAACCAATAAGACCGCGAGGATTAGGAGTCTAACCGATTCGTGTTTCTTAATGAAGCCGAAAGTTTTACTCATGCAACGTCCCACATATGCATTTAAGAGTTTCCGTCCCTAGCTCAAGATTTTTTTTAGTATTTCTTGAGAAATTTTTTCTCCTATTTCTAAATATTCCTTACCTTCGGTCCTAATTCTGTATATCCTCCTACCTCTCCCTTTTTCCGATTCCCATACTCCTTCAATGTACCTCTTATCCTCAAGGGAATGTAACAATGGATACAATGTACCGGCGCTAAGGTAAACCTTGAAGCGTTCTTTAATCTCCATGTTTATTTCATATCCCCATCTTGGTTTTGCTTTCAAAAGCCAAAGGATTATTAGATCCAAATTGCTTTTGACCATGCGTTCCCTCCAGACTTTGTCTAAGTCCAAAGACAATTCATTCAAAACTCCATTTGATGAGAGATTTTCAATTCATGAAATATGCGCATTCATCCTACTTTAATCATAATAGTCACTTTTTCACTTCTGATAGTCCTATATTTTATCTAAGCGCACACCTTGGTATTCAATAGATTTCATTTTCTATCGAAGAATATATTCTTTCCAGAAACACTTAATGGAATACCAATTATTACATCCGCTGAAATCAAATCTAGTTCTTTGGCCGCTGCCCCGACAGTGTACATTATTCTATTATCTATATTAAGTTCTTTTGCGAGTTTGACGGCAGAACCTAACGCAATGCCGAGGTCTAAAACTTCAAACATGCATAGCGGGCCTACAAAATCTTCACCCTTTTTTTTCTCTGCTTTCATAAATTTCTGGCAAGAGCCGAAGCCACACGCACCACAATTAATAGGATCCTCGGGCCTTTTTGGCATAGTTCCTTTTACTCCGATTAAAATAATTGCATGCGAATCCCTGATATTATTCGCATCGCGCTTGAAGAAATCTTTAGACTTCTTTTTCCCTTTCTTTTCCATCA
Organism: uncultured Candidatus Bathyarchaeia archaeon; assembly: GCA_964346435.1. Lineage (GTDB taxonomy): Archaea > Thermoproteota > Bathyarchaeia > 40CM-2-53-6 > RBG-13-38-9 > JAOZGV01. The sequence continues at coordinate 6,034 of CAYFUV010000072.1, forward strand.
TATTGGCTATCTTTTTTATTTCTTCATTGATCGAAATTCTTACAGAAATTCTGTCTACTCCGCGTCCTTTCGGCGCTGTTCTTATGCTGGCGGCCATTAGATTTGCAACAGTCAGGACCGCTCTACTTTCATTTTCTTTTTCACTTTTCAAAACTCATCCGCTCGATTTATCGCAGTTTGAGTATTCATAGGAATTATGTTAAGGCAATAGTATTACTTTAGATGCCTCGCCCTTCATGATTAATTGAAAACCTTCTTCGGCCTTTTCTAGTGGGAGTTTATGAGAAATTACTGAGGTCAAGTCGATTTTTTTGTCAGTAACCAGTCTTTGAACCCTATCCCAAGTACCAAACATATATCTACCTGTCATGCCCAAGACGTCTATCTCCTTGTATACGATGAAAGATGTGGTATCGAGAGTTGGATTTTCTGGAGAAGCTCCAAATAGAACTACTTTTCCGCATAGAGATACGATATCTAACGATTGTTTAATTGTAGTGCCAGAACCAGCGGCTTCGAAGACTATATCAGCTCCTCTTTCTCCAATTATCTCCCTAATCTTTGATACTACATCGCCCTCAGAGGCATTTAATACCTCCCTAGCCGCCCCAATCTTTTTTGCAAATTCGATTCTATAATCCTTAATATCGGTTGCGATAACTTTCGATCCGATCGCATTCATAATTTGCTGGACATATATGCCAATGGGGCCGCATCCAAGTACCACCGCCGTATCACCTGGCTCCGGGTACGCTCTCTGAACCGCGTGCATGGCAACGCCACAAGGCTCATATAATGCACCCTCTTCATAGCTAGTGCCTTCAGGTAACTTGTAAGCTATTGTCTCTGGAATGGCTGCATATTCAGCAAATGAGCCTTCAGAAGTATGACATCCGAATATTCTCATTTTCTCACAAATATGCATTCTCCCAGTTTTGCACATATAGCATTGTTCGCAGGGAATATGAGTTTCGCCTGCAACTACATCTCCAACTTTGATCGTGTTCACGTTTTCACCCACCTCAATAACATCTCCGCAGAATTCGTGTCCTAATATTTTTGGTAACGGTGCATTCCATTTTTCAACTTGGGCATCCCATTTATATAGATGAATGTCAGAACCGCAGTATGCGGTTGCCTTTACTTTTACCAAGACATCTCTAGGACCTATTTTTGGCTTCTCGAGATCTCCGATCTCAATCCCTTCATTTGGTTCCTTTTTCATAACCGCCTTCATTCAGAATTTCACCTTTTAGATAGATTTTGAAGATAAATCTTATTTAATGTATTATTTAGAAGTTACGACAATTGTACGCAAAAAACTCTCGATACGGCTATTGTACTTGGAATTTCTCTTTTGCCATTCGAGAAGCCAATTTTATTGCCTCGATTAGACTTGTTGGATCGGCAGTTCCCAATCTTAAACCAGCTCGTCTATAAGCGGTCCCGTGATCCACAGAGGTTCTTATTATTGGTAATCCAATAGTCACATTTACCCCGTACTCGAAACCTGCCATTTTGATTGGAATATGACCTTGATCGTGATACATAGCGATGACCACGTCAAACTCTCCTTTGTTCGCTCTTAAAAAGGCAGTATCGGGTGGATAAAGCCCCATGACATTAATTCCGAGTTTCTTAGCCTCTTCTATGGCCGGTAAGATTTCTTCTATTTCCTCTCTGCCAAATAGACCTCCTTCTCCTGCATGTGGATTTAATCCAGCCACAGCAATTCTCGCATCTTTAATTCCTAAATTGAGCATGGCTTCATTCGCCAATTTGATTGTTGTCAATACTCTCTCTTCCTTTATTGAATCGCAAGCCTCTCTCATGGAAACATGAGTGGTAACATGAACAACTCGAAAATTTCCGGCAGTAAGCATCATAGCATAATCTTCTGTATTCGTCAAATGGGCCAATATTTCAGTATGACCTGCGTAATCATATCCCGCCATGTTCATTGCTTCTTTATTTAGGGGAGCGGTGGTTATTGCATGCACTGCTTTATTAGATGCCAACTCGATAGCCTTTTCAATATATTCAAAAGAGGCCTTTCCAGCCATTGCCTGTGGTCGCCCCATCACCAATTTTTTTAACTCAATATTTAATAGATCGATTACATCGATTACGCCATATTGGAACTTAGCCTCTGATGGTTTTTCTATAGAATTAAATTTTAAATCCACCTTGGCAGTTTCTAGAGAATCTGTCAAGACACCTGAATCCCCGATTACCAAAGGCTTGCATATGTCGTAGATCTCTTTTTTGGAGAGCGCTTTATTTATGATTTCAGCACCTATTCCTGCAGCATCGCCCATGGTTATGGCTATGATCGGTCTAGAATCATTCGCCAAATTAG
>CAYFUV010000073.1:0-4164 GCA_964346435.1 uncultured Candidatus Bathyarchaeia archaeon
ACGTTTGTGCCATTCTATTTTCAGCCACAATCATCATTATCAGATGTTACTGTTGAATGAGGTTGAATTGTCGGCAACCCTCCGCTGATCCATGCATTGATTCCCCCATCCAAATTATAGACCCGTGTATAGCCATTTTTTATCAGTATCTTGCCTGCCTTGTATCCTGCCACACTTGTTTGTGAATAAGTAAGTATTGTGTTATTCTCTTCTGGCATTTCAACACCATCTCTTATCTTCTGGAGGGGAATGTTTATCGCACCTTCTATGTATTCTCTGCTATATGCATAATCTGTTCTGACGTCTAATAGTATTAATCCATTCTCAGTTTCTATGAGTTTCTCTGCCTCAGTTACCGAGATATTTGCAAATATTATTGGGTTTTCCTCAGTCTCTTTTTCTATGGGTGGTCCAATCTCTGTCGCTATGGTTGTGGTTGTCATAACACCTTCATCAGGTTCTTTTTCGATAAGTTGTTTAGTTTCATTTGTTGTAGTTATGATTGTTGTGGGAGGGGATATATTAGAAATATGAAATCCAGCAACGCCAACAGCTAATAGGATTATGATCGTCATTATGCCTATTCCTAGTTTGTTCAAATTTCTGTTCCACCATGAATTGTAAATAATCGAATTATGCGCACAAATTAATTTGGCGATTAGCGTGTTCTCTTTAAATAATCCTCTTTTATAAATCTTCTATTTATGCTATTAAACGAAAAGTGACTATTAATGGAGGAATTAGGCCTGTGCGTCGAGCGATCGTTATTCCGACCTATTGGTCAAGAGTAAAAGGTGAATACCGGGAAGGAGATTTGGTATTCGATCATCCTACACCTTTAGATGAAGAAGGTACTTTACAAAGATGTTTGGATAGTCTTAATAGACTTAAAGGAACCTTCGACCTCATTCTGATTGCAGTCCCAACGAATTATGACATTCGAAAAGATCTAGAAATTAAATTAATGGCGATGATAAGCCGTTTAAATTTACGCTATAGAGTCATAGCTATATTCCCCTCGACTATGGATGGAATTAATGAGCGTTTGGAAGAAGATGGACAAAATTGGATTTTCAGCCTAAGGGGATATTCTCAAGTCAGAAATGCTTGTATCCTAATTCCCTCGATTTTGGGTTATGAAATTTTTATTCTACTCGATGATGACGAAGTTGTTCGAGATGAAGATTTTTTGGATAGAGCCGCTGAAAATCTGGGAGCCATGTTTCAAGGCAGAAAGATCGTATCAAAGGCAGGCGTATATCTTCAACACGATGGCTCCCCTTATTTTAAGGATAAGGAAGCTTGGTGGAGATATTTCCTAAATGGGAAGAAAGCTATGAATGAGGCATTTAAATTAACAGAGCTTGGCGAAAGATTTGTTGACACGCCATTTGCTTTTGGAGGAAATATGAGCATATCGAGAGAAGTAATCGAAAAAGGAATTCCCTTCGACCCCAATGTACCAAGAGGCGAGGATATAGACTTCCTGGTGAATATTAAGACGGAGGGATTGGCTTTTGTACTCGACACAACTCTTCGGATACTCCACCTCCCCCCTAAATCCTATAACCCGAGTTGGATTAAACTTCGGCAAGATGCATCGAGGTTTCTTTATATGAGAAGCAAATTACTGAAATTAAAACGTCTCAATGTAAAACGCAAAATTGAGCCAGGTGATTTAAAGCCTTATCCAGGTCCATTTTTGGACTGGACTCTGAAATCTAGAATATTCTTAACTGGCATCTTGTTAGCTATTGATTATGCGTTTAAGCTCAAATTCGGAGACTCTAGGGAAGCTCTGGCCACTATTAAATTAATCTTTAAGAATTATGGAAAGTTAGTATCCGAATATTTTCGTTTTAAAGAAAATTGGGAGAAGGTTGCGCCAAAATTAATCAATCGACCAGATTTATCGAAGATAATTCTAAAAAAAGGCTAGAACTAGCTAATTCTAAATATCCGGTAGAACAGTATTATGTTTTGGAGAAAATTAAATGAAAGTCACGAAAAGAGATGGCAGGAGTGAAGAGCTCATAATGGAGAAGATTGTTGTAAGTATCGTCAAATCTGGGGCTCCTGTGGAGGTTGCTCGTGAAATAGCAAAAAAAGTTGAAGGCAGGATTCAAGAAGGCATGTCAACAAGAGAGATAATGAGAATGGTTTTTGAAGAGCTTCGAGTGAAAAATCCTGAATGGGAGAAGAACTGGGTTACATATGACAAAGCTGTAAAGAAACGAGAAGAATAAGCACATGAGTTAATGCATTAATTTTTAGGCGAAAATTTTTTTCCAAAATAATATGCCATAAGTTCTTCCATCATTGGGAGTGATAGAACGATTCCTACCAAAAAAAACAGCGATGAGATTAGAACATAGGCTCTATCGGCAAAAACGATTCCAAAAAAAAAGATTACACCTATTGTTATGCTATAAATTATATTGCTAACCATATCGCCGGATTCTCCAAACCTTCCTCCAAGTAAATTGAGCGGTCTAGAAAATTTATCAAAGAAATTGAAAAGTTTGGAAAATTTTTCAGACATATATGCGTGTCCTAATTCATGCCTAAGTTCTGTTTTGTCATAATTCACAAGACGGATTTTATGGGATGATTTAGTATTTATATAATGATTAAAACCCAATCGAGAGTCCACTTTTATGTCTAGGGGCTTTTCTAAACCCATCTTGGACGCTTCTTTGTAGGCATATGATGTAAATTCAGAAATTTTTGCCATAAGGTTAAATGAGAACTGGAAAATAAAAAAAACTTTTGCGTAAACTGATTTAGAATATTAATAGGCCTTCTTCGGCAATATTGAATTCTGTGATACTAGAAACTTTGCCATCAATGATAGTAGTGAAAATGATTTTCTTATTTTCTTTATCTTCCATCCAAATAACTCTCCATTAATGCCCGAAAACTATAGAAAGTATTTAGAAATTAATCAAATTTTTCCTTATGTGCGATCCAGATCGGTCTAGGCTTTAATAGAACTTAATTAATATTATCGATTAAATTCCTAATCGAAATATACTACGCTTATAGGAAATATAAAAGGGGAATATTATAAAATCCTGAGAGCAAAGATCTTTATGTCTCTGCAGGGAAATTCTGATCGAAAGTATGTTGATAGGCCCTTGGTATGGCCTAACAAAATCGAAGCGAGGCCATACCAACAAAATATTGCTCAGAAAGCATGCCTGAGAAATACACTTGTGGTTTTACCAACAGCTTTGGGGAAAACAGTAATTTCCGCATTAGTAACCGCACATTTTCTTTACAACTTTACGCATATGCGAATTTTAGTAATGGCTCCAACTAGACCGCTTGTAATGCAGCACAAAGATAGCTTTATAGGTTTCATAAAATTACTCGAAAAAGATATTTCCGTCTTAACTGGGAAGTTTCCAAGTACATATAGAGGGCAGATATGGGATGGTAAAACCAGAATCATATTCGCTACTCCACAAGTGGTAAAAAATGACCTGAAAAGCGGAATTATGACGTTAAAGGACTTCTGCCTCCTTATCTTCGATGAATGTCATCGTGCTAGAAAAGATTACGCTTACACATATGTTGCTAAGAAATACATGGAACAGGCCGAATGGCCTATCATTCTGGGAATGACCGCAAGTCCCGGGGCCGATAAAAAGAAAATAGAAGAAATCTGTAATGCCCTTTTTATCGAACAGGCCGAGTTTCGCTCAGAGGAGGATGAAGACGTAGCTCCTTACATGCGCCCTGTTGATGTTGATTGGAGATGGGTAGAGCTCCCAAGCGAGTATGTAAAAGCTGTTAATTCTATCCGAGAGATGCTGAATGAAAAGCTAAGTTGGCTCAATAATATGGGGTTCATCCGGATTAGACCGGAATTCATTAGCAGAAGGAGCCTGTTGGAACTCGGGGAGGAGCTTCGATTTCGTTTAAAAAAGGTTATTGATAATGAGAAGGGCCCAATTTATAGCGCAATAGTCATGCAATCCGCCGCAATGACCTTATTTCACTCTCTTGAGCTGCTTGAAACGCAAGGAATACATGCACTCAAATCTTTTTTGGGCAAAGTCGAAAGAGAAAGTGATGAAAAGAAGAGCTATAAAACTTTAATAAAAAACCCAAGATATGCAAAGCTCCATGAGATTTTGAAAGAATGCGAAGAACTCGCCC
>CAYFUV010000074.1:0-8538 GCA_964346435.1 uncultured Candidatus Bathyarchaeia archaeon
CAGGCCATCCTTCACCACGATAATCTATTTTTTTAACATCTTCTTTTCTCAATTTCATTTTTTGAAGTAGGTACGTGGTTGCTGAAAAAGTGGGAGTATGATTGCAAACAAGTCCTAAGTGCAAAACTATTTTTTTGGCTAATTTTTTATTGATCGTTTCAGCTTTTCTGATTCCTTGGATATGACAAGGAAGCCCAACAGTTGCGAATCTGCCATTTTCCCTAAGGATATCTTTTAGTACGGTATTTGCAGGAACAGGGCAATATTTTGACTTTGAAGCTGAAATAATCTCATCCTCAGTCCTTGCAATGAAAACTTCCGGCTCCAAGGGACGGGCATCATTCATTTTTGTCACCAAGGCTCCATCAATGATTCCCTCTTCTAATGCAAAAACTAATAACGACGTTATGACACCGCCGGATGTTGAATTGTGTCTTATGTTTAGGTCAGTAGCATGTCCTACGTAGCAATTGATGTAGTTTCCCATCAGAATATCCTGTTTATCTTTGCCAAATATCATTAAATTGAGTTTCCTAAAGTTCACCGAATGGCCAGGACAAACTTCGAAACAAATCCCACATTGGTTGCACTTTCTTCTGTTTAATTTAGGGACATACATGTCTTTTGCCTGGCTCATTTGAATCGCAGTGTTTGGACACAAACCAACACAAGTTCCACAACCACTGCAAAGCCCGGCATTAACGGTCTCTTCAATGGTTTTTTTAATTCGTTGCATAAACTCGCACTTTTTATTGGCTATCTAAGTTGCTTCAATCAAAATTGGTTTATTCGGGAGAAATGGACTTTACTAATCTCTTAACCAGCCTACCACTATAAAGCGCTGATTCTTCAAGTTCTGTAGTTTTAGATGCTAATTTGTTCCTTATTTCATCTTTATTGAACCATGTATCATTTATTTTTGAAACCAATTCATTAAATGTTGTTGTTCCAATGTCACAAACGTATTTTTCTTGTCCTAGCATTCTCATTATCCCGTGATACTTGTGACTCCATGCTAGTGCTATGGTGGGAACATGCATTGAAGCTGAAGCAATATCTGAATGCATTCTTGCTCCTATGAATAGGTCACATCGCCCGATAATTCCTTTCAATTCCTCTGGCGAGTAATCGCCTCTGATTATTTTGATTCTATTTTTGTTTCTAACCAATTGACAGACTTTTTCAGCTACAAACCTGTCATCATAATAACCATATTTTGGAGGAATGATAACATGGGAAATGAAAACCACCTGTGCGTTCAATTTTTCAACTAAATAATCAGCGATCTTCGCCATTAGTGCAATATACACTTTATTTTTTGATTTGAAAGCCCTGTACATGAGCGCACTCGCACCGATGCCAATTAATGGACCATTTTTTTTATTTGCCTTTATATTTTCTTTCAAAATTATTTCTCGCACTCTTTGGGGTGGTGCCGGTTCCAAGAGAAAAGCTATCTCCGCGGCGAGATACAGGGAAGGGTTGTTAACACTTATATCTTTCAAATAGTCTTTGGTTACATTTTCTCTTACGACTATTAAATTTGCCCCATTGAGGCAAAATCTAGCTAAAGGCATAGTTATTTTTCTGAATGGGCCTATAGACTGCGAGTAAATTGCAACCTTTTTTCCCAAGCATCTTCCTATTAAGATGCTTAATATTGAAAAGACCGAATAGGCACTTTTGTCGCTAAGAGTGTCGCCGCTAAGATCTACAATTATATCTGCCTTATCATATTCTGTTAATATCTCTTCGTCTAACAATTTGTTTGCATTTAACTTAGTTTTACACAATGCTGACCACAAGGCACAACGAAATAGATAATGTGATAACCTGAATAACCTTAGCAGTATAGAATGTTTTGAAAAGGGGCTTTTTACACTGCGGCCTACTACTTTTATATTATGTATTGCGCATAATTTAGAATCTAGTTCTGGATTACCGGACACCAAAGTAAAACTTGCATCAGGAATAAGCCTACGTAATGTTTTTGTTGTGCTTATCACTTGGGCGGCTGACCCTTTGTTCCATGAACAATTTGTGTTTATTAACAATATGTTGGTCATTATTGGCTCCTCAATGCCTTCGCCCATCAATTCAGATAATTTCATTTTTGAATGATGTTGGCCAGAAAGAATCTGAGAGACCGGTTAATAAGTTAAAAACAGTTGAACCAAAAAAAGAAGTAAATAACCTAGCATAATAAAGAACGGAAAACGGATCGTTGGTAATTGCTTTTGCGAATTCCTTTTTGCCTTGTCCTATGTCTCCAAATTTACAATGGTATACCCCTAAAGTATAGTGCCAAAATCCTAGTATTTTTCTATGATTGACCGATGTTGTCAATTCTTTTGAATATTTCTCAAACAATAATTTCTTGGCTCTCAAACGTTTATTTGGATCTGTAGTAATTCTTTTTTTGTGAACTTTATATAAAAATAGGGGCTCATTAACATAGTCAAATTGACAATTTTTGGCTAGCCTGATCCATAGATCAAAGTCTTGACCTGCCGGCAAGTTCTCATCAAAGAGGTCTATTCTGTTAAAACATTCTTTTCTGATTAGCACTGCTGAGCAACTTCCTACGTAATTTTTCTTCAGTATCTCGGGGAAAATGTTTCCTCTAAGGAACAGCTTTTTTGACCTTCTTATCTTGCCACTTTCATTGATTATCCAAGCTCTGGTGTAGACTACGCTAACTTCAGGGTTTTTGTTAATCAGATTCAGCTGTTTTTCAAGTTTGCTTGGCATCCACATATCATCGTCATCTAGAAAAGCGATAAATTTTCCTTTAGAACGTTTTATCCCGGTGTTCCTGGCTGCCGATCCTCCTTTGTTTTCCTTGTGGCGGATGTAGTAAATCCTACTGTCGTCAAGTTTATCTATGATCTGCTTAGTGTTGTCTGTCGATGCGTCGTCGACTATTATAATCTCAAAATCTTTAAAGGTTTGATTTAAGACGCTTTTAATCGCTGAGTAGAGATAGCTAGCCCTGTTGTACGTAGGGAGTATTACACTAACTTTTGGATTCATTTCGGATTCAGCACTTCTTAGCTTGACAAAACAGTGAATGATGGCTAGAGTTTTTAAAAGTTAAATCTAGAGAGAGCGTTTTTCAACGCGATCCAATATGACGCAGGCGTTCCTATATCTACTCTCTTTTGATCCCGGCTTAACTCTGTTGCATAAACATCGTTTCCTTCATTTATGAGCCGTTGAATGGCGTCTGTCAACTGTATTTCATTGTTTTTGTCCGGCTCTGTTTTCTCGATGGCGCTAAAGATTTTACTGTTGAAAATATACACTCCAACCGCGACAATGTTAGATGGCGGAGAAGATGGCTTCTCCAGAATATCTCCTACCTTGATTATTTTCTTACTTATTCGTTTTCCAACGACAACTCCATATTTTGTTGGATTTCTAACGCGTTCAACGTATAAAGCTGCGTCAGCTTTATATGCTTCAAAGGTGTCGATTAAACTGTTTAAATTCTCATTGTTTTTTGACACTATCAGATCGTCACCTGCGTGAACCATAAAGGGTGCGTCACCCGTAAATGGCTTAGCGTGGTAAACGGCATCACCAAAACCTCTTGCCATAGGCTGATTCACAAAGACGATATTTGAACGCTGTATCTTTTCGTAAAACCCTTCTAGCTCGCTTCGTGCTGCAAGTTCATTTTTGGTTCTTAAATAATCGAGAAACGCGCTATCTATTGTGAAGTGATCTTCGATGCTCCTTTTTCCCCGACCAACAATGAAACAGAAGTCTCTGAACCCAGCCTCGTAGAGCTCTTCGAACACCAATTGAAGCATGGGTTTGAGACATAATTGCCCGTCTAAACGTTTGCTAAAGAATGGTAACATTTCCTTCGGCTGCTCCTTAGTTGCAGGCAATAATCGAGTGCCCAAACCTGCTGCAGGGATTGCGACCTTCCTAATCACGGTGTTTCCCTCATTTTGCTTAATCCGACAGCCCTAAACCTGAGTTTTTCCGAAAACTCCTTGGGATCGTAGATTCTCCTGCCATCAAATAGAAACGGGTTTCTCATAAGTCTAGTAAAGTCTTCCGGGCTGAGTTTTTTAAATTCTTCCCATTCTGTAACAAGTATGCAACCATCAGCTTTTTCTAAGCACTCAGCAACTGTAAGAGAATATCTTATCTTTGTGCCCAACACTTTCTTAGCGTTGTCAATTGCAGCTGGATCGTATGCGCGCGCGCAATTACGGAAATAATCTTCTTCATGGGCAGTCCTCGCAGAGAATGTATGGCACGAAATTCTATATTCTTATTGTTTTTGCTACGTCAGGGTTCTGTGTGCACGTGCATGTCTTCGGTGAGGGGGTAAGCTGAAGGTTCTATCCCTGCGGTGATTATGTTTATCAATGGGTAACTCTCAAGCTGGAGCGATTGAAACATCACCATGCCCCAGATCCGCCTTTATGGTCACATCACGGTCATCTAAATTAATCCTCACCATCTGAACTTCAGGTGGATTAGGACTTAGATCCATGCATAGGTGTTCGCGTCCATCAACCCAAAATGCGTAGGAAGAACCAATAACGTCTCCTGGTTCCGCTTCCCATTTTTCGATGTTTGCCTCCCATATGCCGCAGTGCCCTTTACTGCTTAGATAGCGGCCCAAAAGATTGACTCTTTTCAAGGGTTGAGGGTAAATTAGGTTTAGTGAAGCAACCGAATCGTCGTTAAGTTGCACGTCTAATGTCTGATCATCTATGGGGAATACTTTCCAACCTGGCTCTTCATAAAGCCGAACCGAAACTAGAGGGACATGGACATCGATCCTTTCCATAGCTTTGAACAGATTAAAGAATATCAAACCGTTGGGGAGAATAACGATTATTCGAGAGTATCTAATGGGACCCCACTCTGGGTGTGTATCGAACGAATAATAATGTTTGACTACATACGCTACCTTGTCCACGGGATAGCGAAGAAAATCAGATCCACAAATTTTCTTGAAGGAAGTATAAATCTTGTGCGCAATAGTTAGTGGATTGTGCCGAACAACTCTTATGCATCTGCCCCCTCCTAATATACATAGTGAACTATCTATCCTCTGGACTCTAACCTGGTCGCAAAACCCCATGCCATAGACATATTTTTTATCATGGCATGATAACAAAAACCCTGTAAATTTTGGGCTCATCGTGTTTATCGTTGGTGGCGTCGGAATCAGATCTCGCCCTTCGTATTTTAAACATAAAGGAGAAAGGCCATAATATCTGGGGTCGGCATGGTATGTCCCCCTCTTTAACTGCCCCTTAACATTAATGGCGGTATAAAGATGTTCTATATTTGCGGACAACAAACCGCTATCTTCAGCTAGGAAAACTCCATCTTTCGCTTTCTCAAAAACATTCTCTACATTGGTATGTATAAGTTCTGATGCCAAAAGTAACATTACAGCTGCGTACGCATTGTACACCGTTGAAAACATGTAATCATCCCAACCGCAACGTTTAGTTTCATGATGATTAGGGGATATTGAAATGTGCCCATCAGGATACTGCCATCTTTCAACAAAAGAGGCTAACTTATTCGCATAAAATGCGTATTTCTTTCGGCCCGTTTTTGCATAGCTCAATTCATATGCATATATTGCTGACGCATACCCAAATAAGGCGTTATTAGATCTTCCGTAATAGAAGCTTTCACCGTCAGGAGCAATGAACCTCCCGAAGGCATCCAAGCCCTCTATTGAAGCATTAAAGGCATGTTGATCATTGGTCAAATTATGGTACATTTGAAGAACGTTACAAATTTTTGCATGATACGTCAAAGGTGTGGCGGCTTTGGACGCGTTCGTTTCCCTAGGAGAATCGTAAAAAAAAGCATCGTCGAGCTGCCATTTCAAGACATAATCATGTATTAATTGATAGGACAACTCTTTGTCTTGTTCATCATTGAGTATCTCATAGCGTAATGCATGATCTAGTGCTCGTAGAGCCAGCCAATTGTTCCCCTGTAGAGTTGTCAACTTCGCATCGAATTTCATATTTAGAATATCATCCAATAATGAAGACCACAAAGATTTTATCTTTTCTTCATTTTTGTATTTACTGAAAATATCAAATGCGGATAACAAAGCAAAGTTATTAAATTCTCTATGCCCCCTTCGACGAGACGGCAGATTCAAGTAGTAGTTTATACTCTTTATCCCTGCATCCAACCATTTTCTGCCCTCACCTTTATGGAATAATAAAAGGGATAAAAGACCGAAAAAGGTATGCGCATAATGGTCGTCAGGAGTTCTGTTGTTAAGTAAAGGATCAAAGAGAGTATCCTCTCTGGTTTGATTTGACAACAAGTATTGTGCGATATCCACCGCAATTTTATAGAAAGGATTCCTTCTAACCAACATTTTTATGCTCCTTTTCCGCCGAAATCAATATCCATTCGACAAATGCGCGCGCGACAAAAAATCCTGATATGAATTCTAATGAAAAATTTCAATTTTACGGTTATGTTGGGCTATGACTGAGTATATATGATTCGCCATTCGTGTAGATGATGCTCGAATTGTATATGGCTTCAATTATTAAATCTCTTGTTCGTATTTCGGCTTGTTCACCAAATCCCCCACTAATCCCTGGGAGGTGAATGAGGAAAAACTCATAATTTTCCTCTAATTTGTTTCTGTCAAGAGGATAATATCTTACAACATGGTTAACATAGAACTCGAACTCTGTTAAACCGAATATTTGATTCTTCGTAACTTTGTCAGACGCGATTCGACCTGCAATATAATCCTCGGCAAATTCTATCATTTGTCTTTGGTAGATAGAATTCACATTGGTTACGTATACAATAGGTTCGTTTGTCGGTAAATCTTTTGATAGTACATTAGCTGATGGGATAAGTGGTTGACAACTGTAAAGTTGAAGCGGCGCTAAAAAGATTATTGAAAGTATTATGAATGCGCGCAATCTAAATTTCTTCTTGAATACATACTTAATAAATGCGGCGGGAATTATTAAAAAAAGCGGACTTGCAAGATGCAGTACTCGAAATCCACCTACCTGTAGTAGGAATCCCATCGGGATTAGCAGAAGCATCGACCCACTTAGTAGAAAAAGAAAATTCGAAGCGGAGTCTAAATTTTTTCGCATTTTAAGCAGAATTACTAATCCACCTAGGGTTAGGAATAAAAGGAAAACATCTAAACCATAATAAACTAAAATTGTCTTTATTGAACTCGATATATCTAATCGAGTAAGTTCGAAAAAGCGAGACGGTATATATCCTCCTGTCGGAGTAGGACCACCTTGCAAACTTATAAACAAGGTTTTCACAATATTTTCAAACGTGAATCTAGCTGAAAAAACAAGCCATACTCCGCTAATTAGGGTAGCTGCAAATAGAGTTGGGGTTTTTAAATATGATTTCATTCGGAAATAGGGAATTTTCTGAAATATTGCAACTAATAATAGAAACGTTGTGAGGAGAACTGAAGAAGACGAGTGTGTACCGCCTAATGCGAAAAAGAGGATTATGAATATACCTAAGTAACGTGGGTTATTTCTTTTCAAAACTAGTACTACACTAGCTATAATTATAAAGGTCAATAAAACCCCAAACTGAGCTCCTGTAACGACATATTTTTCCGAACTAAAGGGTATAGAAGAGAAGAATAGAGCATATTTTAATACAGTCTTTCCTTGCAGAAAACTCAAATTATTCACTATAATATATGTTAATAAGGGATAGATCGGAGACAAAAAGACGGGCACAAACTTAACTGAATCTACAACTGGAATATTTAAAATAATCGAAAAAATGCTAAAGGTAAGATGAATAAATGGCGTAGCACCATAAACTTGTACACCAAAAGGGCCTTCAGTTGCAATAAAACCTTGATTATATACGTGATTTGCTAGACCATACTGAATATGCTGATCAATTGCCGTTCCCTGAAACCAATTATATTTCAAATTCGGAATCAAAAGGAAAATGAATCTGCCTATTACTGCAAGCGAAATCATCCATGAAATTTTTATTTCAGAGAAAAAAGCCAATGCATATGTCGCTACAAATAATACAAAAGGGATCTCTAATCCTTCAAGAATCCAGCTGTCTTGATAGTCCCTAGAAATAACCACTGAATTACCAAGAAGGACTATTATTGCGATGAACAATACAATTTTCAACATATGAGATTTGTTCAATCCAAACAACTCGGTTTACTTACAAAGCTTGGGTGCTTTTTCAATATTTTCTGTCTTTTTTTCGTTTTTGAGACAACGCGGGGATTTCCGCTAGTAAATGAAGAAAAGCAAGGCTATAGAAACTTGATTGAATAACGCTCCTAATGAGATTACTATACTAAAGGAAAAGACCGTGAAAATAGAGTGAGGAAATCCTAGTCTGCTGGTAAGTGAGATGAGCGCGCGCGCGCATGTGGATATAATAAAAAATTTTAATTATAACCGTTCTTCACAACGAATTGTACACTTTCAATGTCTCGCTAACCATCTTATCAACTGTAAATTCTCTTTCTACCAAGTTCCTACCAAA
>CAYFUV010000075.1:0-2949 GCA_964346435.1 uncultured Candidatus Bathyarchaeia archaeon
GGATCATTCAATATTCATCGTCTTCTCCTACACGGCAAAGATCTTGTTGATTGTCCAGCTAGTTGGGTAATTCCCTCCAAATTTTTCATAGAATGCTTAGTCTGCAACAGCGCATCCGAAATCACGAGCAATATTTCCTGTTCTGTCTATGCAATCATAGTTTACCACTATAATTTGTGTCGGTTTCAGAGTTTGGGACTAAAGAGCCTCAAAAATAGAAGGCAAGTTCTCCTCTTCGTTATGAGCTGGAATCATTGTAACAAATTTCTTAAGCATTTGTGCCCCCTCTTTTTTAGAATTAATTGTGCGTATGCCTTAATTATAAATTTAAAAAGATCCCCCCTCTAAATAAGTCGTTATCTTATCTGGCAAAGTATCTATTTCAATAACAGCAATATGTTGGATCTTGAAGAATTTTGTTCTCGTGCAAGATGATAGCGCACATGATTAAATAATATTCTTGCCTTATTTCTTAATTCCTAGCTCTTTTAGTTTTTTAACCTTCTTTTCAAATCTTTTTTCTCTATCAGCTTTTATATCAACAAATTGATATGATCTAAAAAAACCTCTTTCTTTTACAAAAACTATATCTAATTGTATTAACGCACCATCAAATTTACGGTACTGACCTCCAAAAATATCATAAACAATAAAACCTTTCTTATACATATAATCTATCACATCATAAAATTGAGGTCCTCCTTCGTATAATTCAAAAAGTGATACTTCAAGAATTATAACTTCAATATTGTTTATAATATCCGTAGCACCTTCTAATACATCAAGTTCAGCTCCTTGAACATCTACTTTAATTAAATAAGGTCCTTTCAAAGTTTTTTCTTTACATATATTATCTATTCTAATTTGAATAACTTCTCTAGATATGCTATCAATAAATTTACTTTCCTTTTCTATATATATAGAAGAGCTTGATAAGTCAGGATGAACATTTATTTGTATTTTTCCTGATTCAGATCCTGCAGCTGCCATTACATATAAAGCATTATATTTTTGACAAATTTCTTTAATGATATGTTCAAATTCGTATAATGGTTCAATGAGAAGATGTGTCGAATCGGGAAAATTCTCATATAAAGGAAAAGTACCCGTGGCTACACCCACATCAATGATGGTTTGCGGTTCAAATCCCAAACGCTTTACATGTTTTAAAAATTCAGATAAGTCTCTTCTTCTCGCGAGTAAGCTTTTTTTACGAATCTCATAACCAAATGACTCGAAGATTTTTTTTATTGATGATTTAATGGATTGATACATTACATACTCGAATGATAGTACTAAATATTAATATTTTAAAAGTTACGCGAGCAAAAATAGCAATCCTTCAAGGGATCACATCAGTATAAGATGGTTTAGCCACGAAAGTGACAGGCAAAAATTCATTTGTGAATGCGACTAACACATTTATATTATTTCAAACAGGTGGTTTTCACCCCGTACTTCAATCAAGGTGTATCCCAAACGCTTGAGCATCTCACGCACCTTCTTCCGATTTATACTCTTCACCTCGACAATGATTCTTGGAGAATCGCGAAGCAGTAGCTTTTTCATTCCATCTATAATTTCCACCTCGGCTCCCTCGGCATCTATCTTGATGAGTGAAACGTCATGGATGTCAAAGGACTCTGCGATACTGTCACAAGTATTCACAACTACCTTTTGAGTTTGCGAGCGTGGTATCGACATCACTATACTGGATAGCCCTTTCAGTATACCGATGCTGATCTCCTTCTCATCAGAACAGTTCCATAATCCAATTTGTATTGCTGTCACATTTTCTAAGCCGTTGAGATGTATATTTTTTTTTAGAGTCATGAAAGTCTCTCTCACCGGCTCGAAGGCATAAACTTTATCAAAGTTCTCTGCAAGTCCAATAGTATATCTACCAATATTTGCACCAGCATCAATGAATGTCCCTCCATATATATCGAACCATTCTTTTATAACCTCCTCAAAATCCTGGTCAATATGGATTAGGTCGTCGTAGCTGAGAATGTAAAACAGTCGTCCATAGGCGCCTTGCATTATTATACCGCAAAGAATTCTATTTAAGAAAAGAATGAACCGGTCACCTCTCATACTTCTCGGAAATTGAAGTAGGACTCCTACGAGTAGGAGTCGCAGCTTGTTTAGAGTACCTTTACCCCTAGGCCACAGGGTTAACGAATGAAAACGTCCGAAAAGTTTCTTAATCATATCTGCATCAGCATACCGAAGTTATTCTATAATCAGTTATCCATATAATGGTATATAAAGTAATATTTCTCTAGCCACTCGCATATAGTTATGATCTTATTAGTATATTTTTCTTTGATTTTATACAATGTTCTCAAAACCAATACCAAATGGGATGTATTTTACTCCAAGGTCCTTCTTTTCCAATATTCTCCATGGATCAATTATTATTTTTTCACTGCTTAGGTCCTCCTTTTTTATAGAAGAAAATTGAGGCCATTCCACAGTTATTAAAATTACATCTCCAAATTCTAGAGATTCCTTAAGTGTTTTTGCGTATTGAACTGTGTCTTTTAATTCTTTTTTTGCATATTCCATTCCCATTGGATCATAGATCATCACATTTTTTATTTTAGATATGCGTTTTGTTATTTCTATAGCTTGTGATTCAGTTGTCAAATCCACATTAGATTTGTATGTTATTCCTAGAATTGAAATATTCTTCTTGTTTATGTTTTTTAAAAGCTGAACTGTTCTTTCTACTTGTTTTTCATTGTTTTTTATAATTGCATCTATTAAAGAAGTATCAAGAGTTTCTTCCATTTGACATCGTCTAAAGGTTCTAGCATCAACAGGGAAACAGGGTCCTCCATATCCAAGACCTCCTTTAAACATTTTTCTTCCTGCTATTCTGGGATCTTCTTTAAGAACTTTGGTAATGAAGTCTATATGTGCTCCATATTTTTCACAGAATTC
>CAYFUV010000076.1:0-17260 GCA_964346435.1 uncultured Candidatus Bathyarchaeia archaeon
CGTCTGAATACATCTCCCTCTCAGGGGAGTCTAGCCACTTTAATCCATCTACAGCTACATAGAAATTTGGATCAGGAACCTCGCACTCAATAAGTTCATCATTGGTTGCGTTAATCAATTCCAAATCGTACTTCTTTGCTAAATCATATACTTTATACATCTCAAAAGCTTGCTCAGCCGTTCCCAATAAAGTATCTGATTCGATAATTGCTACTTTCGAAGACCTCTCCTTGGCCAATCTAATTACTGCTTCTAGAACTTTGAAACTTGTAATGCAGCCCTTCGGTACTGGTTCATGCTTTCGCGCCCAAATTCTAACAAGATTCGGCTTGATTGTAATATAGGAGTTGCTTCTTACTGCATCTTCAAATCCACCAGCCAGCTTAACTGCTTTCCTCACAGCATCGTATGGTTCTTCGAAATCTTGTGCTTTGAGAATGGAAACTCTAGCTCGTTTGGGCATTTTTAGATCTCCGAAGCGTGCATATCTAGATTAAAAAAATGGTATAAACACACGCCTATTTTCCAAATACGCCCATAATACCGCCTATTAAGCCAAGAATAAGAGCCACTAGCCCTATGCCCATTATAGCGTAAGATAAGTAAAGTGGGATGAAGTACAGTATCCCTAGATATATATTCGCGAGAGAGCACAGAAATACTAATGCGCCTCCAAAACCTAAAGAATCTTGCCAAATTAAGAAAGCACCTAGAATGATAAGTATCCCAAGTATCAAACCGAGTACCACTCCTGCGAGCCTATAAGGAATTAACCATGCTGGAACGAAAGCTACATAGAAATAAGTCAAGATCGTAGCGGATATGCCTGCAAGGATAGTCAAAATACCGGCCATTAAGGAAAGGACGAATCCTTTGGTAGCTTTGGGCTTGGGCGGCAAAGGCGGTTTCGGATATTCTACCACATGAGCCATACTTTTAACAACTCGCAAAAATCACATTAAAGCATATATTATTTAACATTAGTTTCTTAAAACTTTCCTAAATCACTCGATGGGCACATGCTGAATAGCACGTAAGTATAAAATACTCTAGAAAAATGCCGAATCCAAGAAATATTATATTCATCATTTATTTTGATAATTGGATATAGATGCAGCGTTTGGAGAGGTTTTCCTTCGTGTCTAGAACTAAGTTGAAATTACTTATCGTCCTTGAGGGTTTGTTCTATGGCTTATCCTCAGCTCTAACAACAGGTATATTATTCGTCTATATCGTCTCGATAGGAGCTGGGATCACTGGCATATCAGTGGTCGTAGGAGTATCTGCTTTGGTTAAGTTGGTCGTACATCTACTACTTTATAAATATCCAAGATTTCTTGTCGCAAAAGTACGGTTGAATTTTATTTTAAATCATGGATTAGATAGAATACTATTTATCTTCATCCCCTTTACGCAGAATTATCTCATCATAGCTCTGATCTATGCCGCGGCTGCTGGAACCCCCACCACAGCTTTTATGAATCTTGTAATTTTTGGCTCACTTTCAGAGGAGGATATTAAAGACGCGACAGCAAAACGAACAGCAGCTTTAGGAGTTTCCAGCATCATTGGATTCGCACTAGCCATGCTACTATTAGCATTTTTGCCCTCCGAAACAAAATTCTTCTATATTTATCTACTAGGAGTAGCGATTGGCTTAATGGCAACTTCAGTCATTTCTGTTATGAATTTATCACATCTCGAAGGAGCAGAGATCCCCAAAGGTATTAAACAGCCCGAAAGGCTATACTCAACATCACTTTATTTCGTCGCCATTTTGGCAGGCGGAAGCCTTCTAAGCATGGTTTGGGTACCGTATGTGATGGATTATCTTAAAGGGCCAGATTATCTGGCTGTTGCTATGAACTTGGTAATCACTTTTACCAGCGTAGTAGCCTCGCTAGTCTGTAAGGGATGGTCTTACAAGGCCTTGAGATACAACGTCGGCTTGGATTCGGCCTCGCCTATATTAGCCTTATTTACTCCCATCCCATTAATACATCCGATTCTCTCAGCATTTTCTTCATTTGCTTATACTGGATCAAACTTTATAGGAAGCTTTCTATTTGCGGGCTATAATAAGTGGCTGGGCGCAATCAAATCGAGTATCGTAATGGTGATCATCATGTGTGTAGCTAACGCATTGGTTGCGCCTATAGGAATATTCGCTAGAGGAAATTATTTTCTCCTCTTTTTGATCGTATTTGTTGTTAAATTGGTCGCTTTCATACTGGCCTCAACAACAATTCCAGAAGTAGCAGCAATATCTGAACAGGATGCAAGAACTTATTCCTTCTTGCTATACGATAAAAGCGTAATCGGGTATCGTGTTTCAGTTGAGCTATCCAAAGATACCATCATGATAACACTAAGACTAATAGCTCTCTCTCTAATTTTCCTTACACTGTATGTAATCTATAGAATTCTCTACCTTATGATCTTCTAACATAATCTATTTATACGCAAATTATCACATTTCCTGATATGATCCAAGAAGGAATCTACGACCTATTAGTAACTGTTTTACAACAGATCGTAACGGACATCATAAATCTTCTACCGAAGATCCTCTTAACGATTGTAATTCTTGTCGTTGCCATATTAACAGTTAGACTACTAAACGGCTTCTTTGGAAGAATGCTAAAACTAGTGGGCCTTGACGACATGTTCAGAACATTAGTAAAGGTCGAACTCCCATTCTCCATCAGCAGCCTTATCATACTTCTAATCGATGTTGGGATAATACTCATCGCTCTATTTGGCCTTGCCAATATCATCTTAGAACCTATACAGATGGAATTTATTGGAGGAATCTTGGGATATGCTATGCGAATCCTAAGCGTGGTCGCAGTTACTATCTTGATATTCTTTATGTTCAATATGCTAATAGGAAAGGTTACAGTCGAAACAAGAATGAGAGGCTACATTATGTTCATTCTGTTAATCCTAATAACCATGATGATCTTCGATTTAACAAGCCTCAGCGATTTAACTCAAAGGGAGCTACAAAAAGGATTATCATTGGGACTAGGCATAACAATAGGCGTATTTGCAATATGGTTCTTCTTTCACGATTACCTTGATAAGTTGCTAGGCATTAAACCGGCTTTAAGGGCAAGAAGAAAGCGAGTAAAATAAAGGATTTTAATTCAGTACCCGCGATTTCACTTATTCCATATAAGGAATTAAACACAAAAATTCTGTGTTTTCCTTGCTATTATTCTTAAATTGATGGGACTCATTGGGCGGGATAAAAATTACATCGCCTTCTTTAAATTCTGACTCACTCGAACCCTTAACGATCCCTTTTCCTTTTAATACGAATACCTCATGCTCCCAAGGATTTTCATGAAGTGGAGTAGAACCATTTGGCGCAATCTCGAACGATCTCATAGCGAAATTCTTGGCCCCTAAATCCTTTGTTATGAGCCACCTGACTTTTACATTTCTACTTCCTTCCTCTACATCCTCTGCTCTTACATCTTGATAATTGAATATCCTCATCTTATTACCACCTAGATTCTATCAAATTAAGTAAGCCCAGAAAATACTTGAATTTTTCCAAATGTTCGGTATTCCAATAGGAATATTTCATTCACAAAAATATTAATAAGGCAAAGTCCAATAGCAAGCAACAAAAATTGAGAGGATAGTGAGTTGGAAAATATTAAAACGATCGATGAAATTAACGAGAAGATAAAGAAAGGAGATGCCACGGTAGTAACCGCAGAAGAAATGGTCAAGATAGTTGAAAATAAAGGATCTAAAATTGCTGCTAAAGAAGTGGATGTGGTGACAACAGGTACTTTTGGAGCCATGTGCAGTTCAGGCGCTTTTTTCAACTTCGGTCATTCTGATCCACCAATAAAGATGGAGAGAGTTACGCTTAACGGTGTTGAGGCGTACCATGGAAATGCTGCAGTAGATTGCTACTTAGGAGTAACTAAGATGCACCTGGAAAGGCCATTCGAATATGGTGGCGGTCACGTAATAGAGGAATTAGTGGCCGGCAAGGAAATAGAGCTGGAGGCCTCAGCTTATGGCACTGATTGTTATCCTAGAAAATATCTAAAAACATCAATCGCTATCGATGATTTAAATCAGGCAATTTTATGCAATCCAAGAAATGCCTATCAAAGGTATGCAACTGCAACAAACAGCAGGGATGAGATACTATATACTTATATGGGAAAATTGTTGCCAAATTTCGGAAACGCTACTTTCTCTGGAGCTGGTTCTTTAAGCCCATTATCCAACGATCCGGATTATGAAACCATAGGCATTGGAACAAGGATCTTCTTGGGTGGCGGAGTTGGATACGTGATCGGAGAAGGAACGCAACATAGTCCAACGACTAAATTCGGGACGATCATGGTAAGTGGAGATTTGAAGCAGATGAAGCCCGAATTCCTTCAAGGCGCTAGTTTCACAAAGTATGGTACGACAATCTACGTAGGAATCGGCATACCCATACCTATACTGAATGAGGGCTTAGCCAAAAAGACAGCGATAAGCGATGAGGGAATAAAATCTAACGTATTAGATTATGGCGTTGGAAGAAGAGACAGGCCAGTTCTGAAGGAGACTAATTATGCTGAACTTCTTTCGGGAAAGATTGTGGTTAATGATAAGGAAGTGCGGGTAACTCCTCTATCGAGTGTAAAAGAGGCCAGAAAAATATCAAAAATTCTTAAAGATTGGATGGAAAAAGGAACGTTCTTCATAACTATGCCTGTTGAAAGACTATCAATAGACAGAATTTTCAAGCCATTGAAAGTAGTGAGTAAAATCCCTTTTGCAAGGGACATAATGGATAAAGCAACGACTTGCAAACTTGACGATGATGTAAATACAGTAGCCAAGAGAATAATCGACAAAAATGTAAACCATGTAGCGGTAATAGACGAGGATGGAAAATTGCTAGGCATAGTGACATCTTTCGATATTACTAAGGCTGTTGCTATAGGAAAGAAAGAGCTTTCATACATTATGACTAAGCGCGTGGTTACTTCCTATCCAGAAGATCCTGTAGATACTTGCGCAAAGAAACTGGAAAAACACGATATTTCGGCACTTCCAGTAGTAGATAGAAGTAATAAGGTTGTAGGAATGCTAACAAGTGAAAAAATTAGTGGCTTGCTCGGTGAGGTGGGGATTTAGAAATGAAAGTTGCGTTAAGATTTAATCATAAAATCGTTACAGATCCCATCATATCCACAGTGATACTTGAGAAAAAAGCAAGATTGAACATTCTTAATGCCCAAGTAAACGAAAAGGGTGGAAAGGTTCTATTAGAGGTACCAGATGAACAAGCAGACGTTGTCATAAAATCATTCAAAAGCTATGGGGTAGAGGTTGAAGTAGGAAAGATCATTGAAATACTAGAGGATGAATGCATGGAATGTGGACATTGCCTGACGTTATGTCCAGTAGATGCAATTTTCTTTGAAAAGGATTATTCTATTGGCCTCGACGAAAAAAAGTGTATTCAATGCGGATCATGTATAGATGCTTGCCCAACAAGGGCGATCAAACTTTATGGACAGAGTAGTTGAGAATGCCCAAGGATCTAATACAATTTCGGACAAATTTTGACGATTCTGTGATATTCGTAAAGACTGATTCTACCAAAGCGGCCAATTTGGCCCTGAAGTCGATAAGAAAATGCAGAATAGAACTTGAGAAGTATATATTAAAACATCCAGAATTCTTAAAGGCATTAAAACCAATTGAGGTTCCCCCATCTTCTCCCGAAGTTGTTCAACGTATGGCTAGTGCAGCCAATCTCTCTGGCGTTGGGCCGATGGCCGCTGTAGCTGGAGCGATCTCGGATATAGCGGTTGATAGAATGATCAGAGAGGGTGCACAAGTTGCGGTCCTGGAAAATGGAGGGGAAATCTCCGCGAATTCGACCAAAGAACTTAACATAGCAATAATTAGCAGCTCTCCATCAATTTCAGGCAAATTTGGTCTTAAAATATCCCCTAAGGAGATGCCCTTGGGGATAGGGACAAGCTCTGCAATATTAGGCCATGGAATAAGCTTTGGAGATGCAGATGCGGTTACTATAGTAGCTAAAAATGCAGCTCTGGCGGACGCTGTTGCCACATGTACTTGTAACAAAGTACAAAGTAGAAACATTGAGGCCACAATAGAAAATGGGCTTGAGAAAATAAAAAAAATCAATGGCGTCAGGGGAGGAATAATTATTCATGGCGAATATATTGGGGTGGTCGGAAAAATCCCTCAAATAATCTCAATCGAGAGTTTAGAAGAGGCGCCAATACTCAACTAATTCGTAATAATTCTTGAATGTTGTTATTGACCGCTATTCAACATTTTTTCGATCCTAACCTTGTAAAGCTCTACGCCTGCGTCCTCACAGGCTCCTAAGATATTTTTTGAAAAGTCCAAGCATACAATCATTTTTCTGATATCTCTCAAATCAGGGTTTTTTTTCAAGAATTCTGAAGCTAAACGACAAACTTGTGCTAGAGATATTTCTTTTGCGAATGTCTCAAGTTCTAGTACAACATACTTACCTTCTCCATCCATAAATAAGAGGTCAATCTCACCATTTTTTAGTTCTACATTCAAATCAACAAATTTCATGCCCTCTTCCACGATAGACGGAAATTCAGAAAGGATTTTTTGTAAAGGATCTTCAAGAATCCCTTTGGTGCTTACGTAATCCATAGGACCATACTTCAAGAGTCTATCAAGGAAATCATCAATACTATGATAGGTTACTCCAAGCAGATGGGGAAAAACATTCATAGGTAAATCGTTCTTGTATAGCAACAGTATTGGAGTATTTTTTAGGTTTGGGTTCTTGGTTCCAGAGAGAGGAAGTACGTAATTTCTGGAACTAACTATCTTCCCTCTTATTTGGGGAGGAATCGTTCTAATATCAGACTTTATTCTTTGGGTTTTATTATCATCCAATTCTGATGATTTGATAACTTCATAATTTAGATCCCATCTCTCTTTGATTTTATCTAAAATCTCAACTATTGATTGATGATGCGAGAGATATTCCGCATCCTCGTCGAAATATAGAACTAGTCTGAACATATTCCAGATACCTTTTCCGTGAAATGCAAAATCAAGATATTTTAATTTGCTTGATAATTAAACATGACTCGTACAATGCAGAAGTGGGAAAGTTATTAGTTTTTATTCAAATTCACCTTATTTTCTTTTTTCTAACAAAAATGAATAAAAATGAACGCTAGAATTGTTCGAAAGCAAAAAGAAACATGTCAGTATTATTTATACTATAATTCTTACTCTTTTTGAGTTTACCCAAGATTTCAAAAAATCTACCTTTCGATTAGACCAGTGACGGATTTTGACCGCATTGTTTAAAGGATTACTTAGGGGAGATGCACGTTCTCCAGTCAGAAATCTAAAATCGGAAAGACTTCGAGATAAATCCCTAAAAAAATATATCACGTTCTGTACCTGCTATTTGAGGGAACGAAAGGAAGATCTTAGAGTAGTAAAACTCAAAATACGACGCAGAGACTTTGAATATTTTGGCAAATGTGTAGGGGCGCAACTGAGAAAGGATTATTCACATGCAAAGCTATACGCAAGCGAATGTTTGGAAATGAGAAAATTATTCAAAATTGTCTTTCAATGCGAATTGGCAATAGAACAAATTATCATAAGGCTAGAGACTCTCGAGATTTTTTCTGAAATATCTTACATAATGATAATGCCCGTAACCGGCATAATCAAAAAAGTAAAGAATGAAATTAGCGAACACATACCAAAATTTTCTTACGAATTGGAAATCGTAATTGAAAAACTGGATAATTTGACCTTGAAAACTCAAATCGGCCCAATCAAAGATGATTACACAGAAATCTCGAGCGAGTCTTCTTCCAATATATTTGAAGAAGCTAGATTGCTGGCTGAAGAAGAGGTAAAGAATAATTTTCCAGAATTAACTGAACAAGTCGTTAAAATACCCGAGCGTGCGCGTGCTTAACGATACAGACGGATTACATAATTTTTTTATTAGTCCTTACATTAACGTTAAACCAAAGGTATTAATTAATCCGAGCACAAAATTTTTTGCTCAATACTATAAGGACTAACGACGTGAAAGAACATGTCAATGAAAATAGGTAGCCTTATCGGCATTCCAATAATACTTCATTATACGTGGTTCATCGCATTTATCTTAATATCATGGACTTTGGCTACTTGGTATATGCCAAATCAGTACCCTGGCCTCTCTGTGTTGACCTACTGGACAATAGGAGTTGTATCATCTTTTTTACTCCTCGCTTCAGTTTTAATACATGAAATCTCTCATTCTTACGTTGCTAAAAAGAACAATTTGCCTACCAAACGTATTGTTCTTTTCATTTTTGGTGGCGTATCGCAAATTGCAGAAGAGCCAGCAAATCCTGCAATCGAGTTCAAAGTATCGGTTGTCGGCCCATTAACTAGCTTTCTTCTTGCTGCGGTTTTTGGAATAATTTGGTATCCATTAAACCAGATGGGCATCAATCAAGCTATTCTTGCTCCATTCGAATATGGAGCGTTCATCAACCTACTGCTAGGAGGCTTTAACCTACTTCCAGCATTTCCTCTGGACGGAGGGAGACTACTTCGCGCTGGGATGTGGCGAAGAACAAAAAATTTAGTCAAGGCCACAAATATAGCCACTAAAATTGGAGTACTTTTTTCATATCTATTCATGTTCGCAGGATTCATATTTATGGTTCTGGGAGCGCTGGTAAACGGCATTTGGTTCATTTTGATAGGATGGTTCCTGAAGAATGGTTCTGAAAGTAGCATGAAGCAAACTGTCATAGGAGATGCATTAGCAGGCTTCACAGTCGGAGAGGTAATGACTAAGGATGTACATTCTATTACATTAGATGCAACTGTCAACGAGATTGTTGAAACTTTCTTTAAATATAAGCATGGAGGATTCCCAGTGGTCGAGAATGGCGAGCTTGTAGGATGTGTTACAATAGAGGATGTTAAGAAAGTTGCGAAAGAAAGATGGGAAAGAACTAGGGCTAAAAAGATAATGACGGCAAGAAAGAAGTTAATACTATCCAACCCTGAAGAGACGGTCCTAGATGCCATGACCAAAATGTCAAATCACAATATCGGCAGATTGCCGGTAATTGATGAAGGGAAACTCGTGGGAATAATCTCAAGAAGCGATGTTATGCATATCGTGAAAACTAAAACAGAGTTAGGTTGAATACATGCTAAATTTCTTCTATATCCTCTAACTCAAATTTACCTTCAGTCCATAAAAAGCACTTAAAGGCGTTATCTCGAATCGAATATATTAGATAAACGCAGTTAGGATAGTTAGCGGACGATTGATCAATGCTAGATACTTGTGCGTCATGGAATGGGTGGCTATGATAGAATCCCATAATCTCTAATTTTTTCTTATCCGCCTCTAGAAATATTTTCAGTTGTTCTTCCGGCTCTATTTGATAACGCACCGATGATTTTAAGATATTTTTAGTTCTGTAAATTTTCTTAACGACTCTAGCATTATCGTCCTTGACGCCAACCAATATTCCACAGGCTTCAAAAGGGGATTCCTTCTTACTATGTCTGGCGATCTCATTCAGATCCTTTGATTTTATTATTAAAGTCATTTTAACTATCTTTTTGATAAATTGCTTACTTTAATTTCTTTTAGTTCCTTCATCTATCCATTTCAAGTATTTTACCGATCCTTGAACTATTGGGAATGCAATTATTTCGGGTAAATCATACGGATGATTCTTAATTACGCTCTCAGCAAGTCTTTCGAATAGCTCTGTTCTTGTCTTGATTATCATCAGAAATTCTTTACTAGATTCTTTTTTGTCCTTCCATAAATAGTGGCTACTCACATCGGCAATTATATTTACACACGCTGCCAGTCTTTTTTCTAATAAAGTTTCTGTAATTTCTTTTGAGACTTTTTTGTTAGGGCATGTTACTAATACTATAATATGACGATGAGATTCTTCTGTTTGCCGTTCGGACTTTGTGAAAATTGATTTTGATTCCCCCAAATTTTTTGACATAAGTTTCACAAAATTTTCTATTGCGAGAATGATTTAAATAATTCCAAAAGCGTGCGCGCTATCAATCATTTAAAAATTTAAAATATTTGGCAGGAGTTTTAGATTGCGGTATCTCTTATCACCAGGATTAGATTGGAAGCCCTAATATTCTTAAGACGGCATCTACGATTATTAGGATTATCACTGCCACTATACCTACTCCTAACGCCCCTAACCAACCAGTATCAAAGAAGTGTTTAATCAAAATGAGCCATAGAATCAACGATGCAATATAGCCAATAAAGCCTCCAATAGGAATGAAATAGTTTATTGCATAGCCTATTACAATAGCCAAGATCGTTATCCAAAAAGCGTCTGTAAATTTTGCTTTCTCCTGACCTACTGTACTGCGTCCAACAATCCAAAGAACTAATGAAACTATCACAATTGGTAATATAATCTTAGTCAGCCAATATCCAATTTGAGCGGCCAAAATATTTCCCCTGTTATCTTGGTTTAGGAATTATCTATAAAAAAGTTTTCATAGATTTGAAAAACGAATGGAATATTAGATTCAAAAAAAAGAAAGAATAGTTGGAGAATTGACGCAATCACTCTGTTTGATCTTCTATTTCGGCAATCGGCGCGTTGGTTTTTACTGAGTCTATTCCATTCAAACATGCAGCTTTGGACGTATAGGCCTCGCTAGCTGCGATGATCTCATTGTTCGCGGCTCTCAATCTAAATCTGAATTGTCCGCTAGCATCTTTAAAGACTTCAAATTTTGCTGGCATTTTTGCTCTAGAGAGAGAGTTTCCTTTTCGCATATAAAAAGATTGAATCTAGAGGGAAAGTCTAAATTCCAAAGTAACTTTAGTCCTACAAGCGCGTACTATGCTGAAATTTAATTTTGTTTATCCTTAATCTTCTCAGAGATTGTTTTCATCTTTCCATCTTCATGAACACGAATCTTAATTTTCATCCTGACGTTAAGTCCAATAGCACGAAAGAACCACAGCAATTGCTCTCCAGTTATACTTTCCTTAATTTCTCCAGAGGATATCAGACTCGCAAGCTCTCTCTCAATATTTGCAGTTTCTTTTGGAAATTGAAATCGAGCAACCTCTAATACTTCCCATGCCCTACCTTTAAGAATTTTCTTCAATATGCTTTCGGTATCAATTTTTTCTTGCTTAGAATTCTGTGTTTTACTCTTCTCTTTCTTAATTTTTCTAGAAAGCATCGCTCTTTGCATTTCTCGAAGTCTTCGTTTCTTCCAAATCTCAAGTTCCTTATCTTCTGACATCCTGGAGTCCTCTTTTGCTTACAAACTAATTCTTTTTTTATCTAGCCCTATTGCGACTTCATACTCATAAATAATTCTAGAGGCCACAATATTTGCTTCGAGAGCTTCCTTATCTATCGATATAACATCATCCGCCAAATTTATCGTTTCGTTAGTAAAATGCCCATGTGGAAAGCCGCCGACCATAATTAATGGTTTGTCTTCTTTAACTAATTTCCCTATAGTTGTTCTTAAAGTCTCGAATCTACCGACTGGGGAAAAAGCAATGATTTTTGAAGGATCAATTTTTTCCACCAGACTTTTCAGTTTCTCTTTATGAATCGATAATAAGGTTTCTCCTTTTTGCGGTACTTTTCCCAACTTGAGAAGTTGTTCAAACAGACCCACAAATCTATTATAATTTCTTGGTAATCTAACTTTTGACGACATTTCTATTATGTTATCATCAATTGTATGAACATAAGTTTGAAGTAATCCCTCACCATTCAAGGATGAGCCAAGAACTTCGAGTAGCGTGATGTGCACAACATCAGGCCTTCCTCTTTTTTTAGAATGTCGTAAAGTTCCCATGGCAGAGTGATGATACGATCTATCAAGAAGCATCTCAGTTGACGAAATTCCTTTTCTCCTCGCATGGCTGACTATAACAGGAAGATTTGACAATTTCTTTGGGACGAGTTCAATACCAGATTCGGCAAGTATAAACGTAAGTGTCATTTTTTCCACAAAATTTTAACATTACTTACCGAGGGATATAAAATAGAACCTTGAAGCATGGAAAGCAAGCCGTCAAGAAGATAGCCAAAGAAAGGATTGAGATACTTTTGAATCTAGCACACCAAGTCTTTCATGAGGATCCCTCATTAGCTAAGAGGTATGTAGAGTTAGCCAGGAGAATAGGTATGAGAAGCTCTCTAAAATTGCCGAGAAATTCGAAAATGTTCTTATGTAAGAAGTGTGGAAATTTACTTATTGCTGGCGCTAATTGTAGAATTAGAATTAGACCAGAGTGCGGAACTAAGTTAGTCATAACGTGTCTATCATGCAAAACCGTAAAGAGATATCCCCTAACGAGAGAGAGAAAGTCGAAAAAATTAGAATGAGAAGAATATTCAGAAGATCTGGCACAATTAAACCCAAAATTTGGATAGGGAAGGATGGAGTGACTTCAACACTCATCGAACAATTGAATAATCAACTAAAAATCGATAAACTAGTTAAAGTTAAAGTACAAAAGAATCCTTTAAAATCCGACAATGTAGCAAAAATGGCCCGGAAAGTGGCAAGCGATACTAGCTCTTACCTAGTAGACATCCGAGGAAGAACTTTCAGCTTACATAAACCACGCAAGTAGTATTTGTTACACGCGAACTACAAACTATATTTTATTCGCGCCGTTTTTTTTGATTTTATCAAAATTTTAGGTAATCGCGCGCATGCTATTGGAAAAATTTAAAACTCGATTGAAATCCTATTAGGTTAGCAAAAAATCTTATTAGAAGGAAAATGAGTATGAGCGAAAAACCGTTTAAGACTACTTTTAATCCTGCCGATCCAAAAGAGTATATAGAACTTTATGAAAGGCACAAAATGCCTCCGCTAATCATAACAGTTGCAATAACAGGGGGTCTTCAGGGAAAAGAAGCAAATCTAAATATTCCAGAGACGCCGGAAGAACAAGCTCAGGCAACCCTTGAAGCTTACGAGGCAGGGGCATCTATAGTTCATGTTCATGCCAGAGATCCAAATTTTGGTTATGGAAGAGCATCAGGCGATCCTGAGATATATAGGGATATCAATAAGCGGATAAGAAAATTATGCCCTGACATAATAATTAATAACACTACCGGCGGAGGATGGGGGCTAACAATAGAGGATAGGATTAAGGCTATTGACGCTGGTCCAGAGATGTGTTCCCTGAATATGGGCAGCCTCTCCACGCGTGGCGTCATTAAGGCTAGAAAGCCTCCGTTGTCAGGAAGGGATGAAGATATTTTTTTTGATGGAATTTTTGAAAATAAAGTAGGGGATATAGAACGCATTGCAAAGACAATGATGGACAAAGGGATTAAACCTGAAATGGAAACTTTCACTGATGGTCATATTTCCAATATTCATCTCTTAGTCAACAAGGGATTAATAAAGCCTCCATACTTCATCCAATATGTTCAAGGTTTTCCAAATGGAACACAACCGACCCCAATGAACCTTTTAGTGCAAATGGCCAATGCGCCTCAACCTGCTATGTTTAATGTGCTTGGTGTTGGAGTACATGAACTACCGCTAAATACTTTTGGCATTTTACTAGGCCAACACGTAAGAGTTGGCATGGAGGATAACGTCTACTATAAACGCGGAGAAAAAGCTAAGAGTAATGCACAATTAGTTGAGAGAATCGTAAGGATAGCTAACGAACTCAACCGGCCCATAGCCACTCCAGGGGAAGCTAGAGAGATGTTGGGTATGTCAAAAGCACCAAGCAGTTACTAAGCTAGCGCGCGCACTAACATTCGAGCGTTAAAGAATTAATTTAATGAAAAGATAGTGAAAACTCAAGAAAAATTAGCCTTTAATTCTATTCACCGAGTCAGTATATCTGTACATAGCTGATATAACATCACTTGCTTGCTCTGGAAATTCGTACATAGGAATTCTTACCTCTTGATTTGTCTCAAAATCTGTTCTTAATTTTTCACTTAGTTGCCAATCTCCAGAGCAGTAAGATATTACTGGTTTATCAGGATGCTCCATAATAGAGTCAATAAGAGGATCGATATTCTTTAGTTCCAAGCCTCTAGTAAGCATTAATCCCAATAACACGGCATCGACATTTGGATCCTCAAGCATGCCTTTCAAACCGCACTCGTAACATTTTTCCATGCCATGGTTGGAAACTGCTGGCCAAATATCAAAAGGATTTCCGACTTCTATTATAGGCGGACTAATTTCTTCAAATTTTTGAACAGTCTTCTCAGATAAAGTTGCTACTTTCAAACCCCTTGTTTCAATTGCATCAGATGTCACTACACCCAAACCCCCTGAGGGCGTTATGACGCCCACACGGTTGCCTTTTGGAGGCGGTTGAAATACGAAGGCCTTGGCATAGTTTACCAGATCGCCATAGTTATCTACCCGAATTACGCCCGATTGCCTAAGAGCTGAGTTGACTATTGCATCGTCAGCAGCTAGAGAGGCCGTATGTGAGGCAGCCGCTTTGACGCCAGCCTTTGTTCTCCCAGATTTCAAGACAAGTACGGGTTTTCTTTTCACAGCCTTTTTTCCAGCTTCAATGAAGCGTCTACCGTCCTTTAATCCCTCTATATACATGCCTATCACTTTGGTCTTTGGATCTTCACCAAGGAATTCCAAAGCATCAGCATCATCGACATCACATTTGTTTCCAAGACCAAACACCCTCGATATGCCAAAATGTTCCTTCGTCAATATCCATGTAAGCGTAACTGAGCCAAAATTCCCAGTCTGGGCCACATAAGAGGCCCCACCAACTCTTAATTCATCCACATTGGTAAATGTGGTTGAAAAGTTTGCTGGAGCGCTTATTACGCCGGTCGTATTAGGCCCCATTATTCTCATTCCCGCTTCCTTTGCTGTTTTGACTATTTCATCCTGCATCTTCGCTCCTTCTTCATCAACTTCAGTAAAGCCACCAGAGGATATGATCACATTTTTTACGCCTTTTTCAGCCAAGTCTTTTACAACACCAGGGACTGCTGCTGCAGGAATCAATACATGGGCAACATCTACAACTTCAGGAATTTTTTTAACATTTTCGTATATTTTGAGCCCAAGAAGCTCTCCTCCTTTGGGATTAACCGGATAAATCTTGCCCTTATATCCTATGTTAAAAAGATTTTCAACAACAATGTAGCCAAGCTTTCCAGGAGTTGTAGAGGCTCCAACGATGGCTACGCTTTTTGGTTCAACGAAATTTATTAAACTTGAATTTACCAATCTAAACTTCCTCTTGTGCCTTTCTTCATGTAAAAAGCTGAGTTTTAAAAGTTTTGCTTCATGATCTATTCTCAAGATTTATTTTTAAAACTTTAATTGAGAATCTGTTGCTACTTTAGAATGTCTACACGCTAATAAAAATATTGGACGTTCAATGGGTTCGACTAGAAATTGACAATCTTGCTAACAGAGATCTTTGGAAGTCCTTACATAGGCATTTTCGGTTTTTCAAACGAAAAAATTGCCATACTTCCAAAAGGAGTTGCCAAGGGCAAAATTGAAAATTTAAGCAGATGCCTTGGAGTAAAGGCTATAGAGAGTGACTTAGCCGGTTCGAGACTAATAGGAATTTTTTTAGCGGCAAATTCCAATGGAATAATCCTTCCCTATATCGCATATGATCATGAGATCAGAACTATTAAATCCGCAATAGATATTGAGGTCGCTGTGATACGCGACAAAAGAACAGCGTTGGGAAATATGATCCTCGCGAATGACTATGGAGCCTTAATAAGCTCCGCTCTTCCAAATAGGATATCACGAAAGATATCAGATATCTTAAGCGTAGAGGCTGTAAGGGGAGAAATTTCGGGCTTGCCTTATGTTGGTTCAATGGCTGTGGCTACGAATAAAGGGGTTCTCGCTCACCCGTCTATTACAGAGGGGGAGGAAAAATTAATTAGGGAAGTTTTAAAAGTTGAAGTATTCACAGGCACTGTTAATAATGGAGCGCCATTCATAAAGTCTGGATTGATTGCCAACAATAACGGAGCCCTCGCCGGTTCTCTTACAGTTGGCAAGGAGTTGATGGATATAACCAGAGCCATCAAGGTTTAAAAATTGAATCCTACTATCGAATTAGAGGTATTATTAATGAGTAAAATCAAATCCTTCATAATAACAGGATATATAAAGAAGAGGTACGAAAAGATTCCATTTAAGAAATATATATTTGATGTGAAAAAAGAAAGTGCTCTAGAAAAGCTATACTCTGAGTTGGGCAGCAGACATAAAGCGAAGAGGTTTGAAATCAAGATAAATAATGTTGAGGAGAAAGAGAGAAAATTAGAGTCATAAGTATTTGACTAAGAGGTAAAAATCGCAATGAGTGAAAAAATTAGTGAAGAGGAAAAAACTGCGAATCAAGCGATTATTGAGTTAAGAATTTTGGAAGGGACTGCGAATATCCTTCAATCTAGATTAAATGTGGTAGAGACAGCTTTAAGCGACATCGCTATTGCCAATATCTCTCTCCAAGAGATAAAAAATACGAAGGTGGATTCAGAATTACTGGTTCCTGCGGGGGCTGGATCTTTCATTCAGGCAAAATTATCGGATGTTGATAAGGTAATTATGGGAGTTGGCGCAGGAGTCTGCATAGAGAAAACAATTGAGGATTCTTTGAATGACCTTAAAAGCAGACAAAGTGAGCTTGAGGAGGGTAGATCTTCTCTGCAGAAACAGCTCTCGGAAACTGTAGCTAGCTTAAATAATAGGAGAAATCAAGTTTCGGAGATTTTGAGAAAGAGACAGCGTAGCGCAGAGGTTTAAAATTAGTTTTTCATTAGCTACCTTTACGCATACCGCGTTTAATTTCAAACGCTAAAAATTCGTTTATTAAACTGAGCCCTCTCGAATGGTGCTAGATTTTGTTTGACAACATCAATGCCAGTTTATCCAAACTGATCAATAAAGTATCAAAGACTGAGTTGAAAGGAAAAAAACTGGAGAATTTTTTAGAAGAACTTAAATTTGTTTTGATTCAAAATGATGTCGCTCTTTCTGTTGCTGATTCTTTATGTATGCAATTAGAGAAAAAAGCAAAGAGCCTTGCTATTCGTAGATTTGGCAATGCAAAAAAACCCATTCAAAATGCCTTGAGAGATATTTTAATCGACATATTAAAAACAGACGAAAAAGTAGATTTTTTTAAAATTTTGGA
>CAYFUV010000077.1:0-2250 GCA_964346435.1 uncultured Candidatus Bathyarchaeia archaeon
TCAATCTCTCCGATTCCCCCTTAAGTTCTTTTAATACCTTTATGCCTCCTTTATCCCAATAACGCAGTTTTTTATGGCACCATAACTACCTTTGCATCAGTGGCTGGAGGTCTACTCGGATATTGGATTGGATTAAAAGGTGGGCGCCCAATATTGAAATGGTTTGTAAAGCAAAATCTAGTTGAAAAAGCCGAAAATTATTTTAATAAATATGGCGCATGGGCAATTGGACTAGCAGCGTTTACCCCAATACCCTATAAAGTCTTCACAATTACGGCAGGCACATTGAAGTTCAAAAGTATTCGCAAATTTCTACTTGCGTCAACAACGGGCAGGGCAGCCAGATTCCTCTCTGAATCCATAATTCTTATGATTTATGGGGAGGCCATCTTGGATTTCATTAAAGGATCTTTTCAGATATTAGCTTTGATTCTGGCAGTAATCATAATCCTAATAATTATTTTTGCCAGGCAGAAGCTCTAATAAGCGACATCATAACGCCCTACAATGAAATAATCGTTGGCATGCCCATAAGCTATCTATATAAACGTGTTCGTTAGGATCATATGTCTTTCAGATTAACAATGGTATCGAATAGAGTCCGAAATATTGCGCCCAGTCCAACTCTGGGAATAGCCGCCAAAGCTAAGAAAATGCGTCAAGAAGGCCTGCATGTGATAAACTTTAGTGTCGGGGAGCCTGATTTTCCGACGCCAGATAATATTAAGAAAGCAGCCATTAGTGCTATTGATGAGAATTTTACCTACTATACACCAACATCTGGAATAAATGAATTAAAAGAAGCGATAGCAAGGAAACTAAAATCTTTCAATAATGTAGACTACGAGTCAAAGCAGATCTCGATGTCATGCGGCGGCAAGCACAGTCTATTCAATATAATGCAAGCTCTTTTAGATCCCGGCGATGAGGTTTTGTTACCCGTACCTTATTGGGTAAGTTACCTTGAACAAATTAAGCTGGCAGAAGCTAAACCAATTCTAGTGCCAACAGATAGCCGATATAAAATTCGAGCCGAGACGATAAGAGATAAGATTACAGAACGTTCTAAGGTTCTGATATTGAATTCACCATCAAATCCAGCTGGCATGATATGTGAAGAAAGCGAATTGCGCAAGATATCTGACTTATCGCTTCAAAATAACTTATTTGTGATTTCAGATGAAGTTTATGAGGCTTTCGTTTACGATGGTTTGAAACATTTAAGCATTGCATCATTGAATGAAGAAATCTATGAAAGGACGATAATATCAAATTCATTCTCTAAAACATACTCAATGACTGGATGGAGAATTGGATATACTGCGGGCCCTCTTGAGGTTATCGAAAGTATCAATCGCCTTCAAGACCATGTTACCAGCAATCCAAACAGCGTAGCCCAAAGAGCTGCTATAGAAGCTTTACTGGGTCCTCAAGATTCTGTTTATGGAATGGTAAATTCATTTGATGAGCGCAGGAAGCACATTCTTAAAAGATTCAACGAGATCGAGGAATTAGAATGCCATAAACCAGAAGGCGCATTTTACGCCTTCCCAAAGATCGTTGGCATGAAGATGACTTCGACAGAAGTGGCAGATAAAATGCTTGAAGAAGTAAGAGTGGCTTTAGTTCCAGGAATTGGGTTCGGCCTTGATGAGAATTTACGTTTAAGCTATGCTATTTCATTAGAGGAGATTGAAGAAGGACTTAATAGGATAGAAGAATTCTGTAAAAAATCACGGAAGCATTAGTTAATTTTATCTCTCGCGCGTTTAAAACATCCAAATTAGTAAAAAATTGCAGGGACCATGCACTCTCTAAATGCTGAAACTAATCTTACTTTTAATACTCTTTTTTTGTA
Source organism: uncultured Candidatus Bathyarchaeia archaeon (assembly GCA_964346435.1). GTDB lineage: Archaea > Thermoproteota > Bathyarchaeia > 40CM-2-53-6 > RBG-13-38-9 > JAOZGV01. The sequence goes on from CAYFUV010000077.1 coordinate 1,859, forward strand.
ATAATTGATGAGTCTTGGTTTGCGCATCGATTTTTAGTAATTCTTCTAAATCCTCAGGCAGGTCAATATCTAAAGCCATGGTTTTTGAACTGTAAATTTTAACTGGAATTTTTTTCTCTAAAGCTTGAAGGAGATGCTTCCTAAAGCTATTTGGCCCGAAATTAGGCCGTATTAAATTCGGGGGATTTTGAAAAATTGCGCCAGTTCCCCCTCTCTGTGAGGGAGAAATTGCGAAGCATGTTTCATCAGAACATAGATTAATGATGTTGTCAACATCATCAGAATTTACAAGAGGGATATCAGCTGAAAGAATTAGAATCGCTTTTCCATTATTCTGGATACACCATTGAATTGCATGAACAATCGCCTGGTTCAATCCTTGTCTTTTTTCT
>CAYFUV010000078.1:0-1794 GCA_964346435.1 uncultured Candidatus Bathyarchaeia archaeon
ATCACTGCGATCTTGGTCTTAGGAGATTTCCATTTGTGTCGTTAGCAAAAGTTAGGTCAGAAGTCAAGGAGAAACGAAGGTCATGCATTGGAGAGTGGTTTTGCGCGAAGGGTTGTTTCTCTTTGCTGGGCACTTTGGTAATGATGGGAAACTGAATGTTTCTAACTGAATCAAACACTTTCTCTATCGGCGGATCTTATCGATTAACGACTGAAATATGCAATGATCTTGATAAAGTGCAGCCTATCTGATTCATCTGGAATATGTGATTCCAACGGTTGAGGTGGAGAGGTCGCAAAACGATATTGAACTTTCAACCACCATGCGTAATCATTAGTTTTTTAGGATTCTAGTATATAGGAAATATCAACGAGTCTGATGGCATTCTGTAAGATCTGGCTATTCCTAGACAGGTACCCGAAAAGACAGCTTTTATCTGTAACTTATTTGAATCCTTTATATGTCTATTATTCATGGTAACCTTTTGAAATAACACAGAATATTTGCTATTGATTTAAAATTCGATGTGTGATATAATTTATTTAAAACTTGGCAACGAATAGAGTATGGGTCCCTTCTCTGATGTACAGAGACGGGATTTTCTTTTTCGGTCCCTTCTTGATGCCTACGCAGCAACAATGCGATCTTCCTAATCTTTTGCCTATGCCATCAACAGACCTATTCAGCCAACGGGGAGGTAATATATCATGTCTGATGAGATCGTATTTGAGATAGGCGAGACCTATCGGAACCGCTTAGGATGGTACACAGTCCTTGAGAAAGACAGGAATGCGATGTTGGTCCGTTATGAAAAAGATGGACGCAAGCAAACTCTAAACATCGAGGATCAAAAAAGAATTCTAATGAACATTTCCCTGGAGGAAAAGGATATTCATCTAATTGCGGAAAACAGGGAAAGATTCTTCTTTTGGATTGATAAATGCAATGAGCACTACCGCTTCGGTCATGATTTGAGTTTCTACAGAGAGATCATTCATATGCATAGGAAAAGCAACGGGCTAAACTCTCTGTTGAACGATAAGGCTTTCTATCCCCAAGTTAGGAGCACTTTGGAGAAATGGAATATGGATCAGAGAGGAGCTAAATTAGTTTCTCTCAATAGTTTCAAAGAATCCATTCTGGCGCATCGGTCAGGCTTAATAAAATTATATCAATACAAATTGCATTCGATAACCGAAGATCGGATTGATCACGAAATAAAGGGATTACTCAAACAGGTTTTTTCCGGCCTACAAGTCATGGAGTCAAAAAGAAGAATTGTGGGTGTCTCAAAAGCCTTACACTTTTTACTGCCAGATCTAGTAATGCCCACTGATGGGAGATATACAATGGATTTCTTTTATGGTTATAACAAATATTCAAATGATACAGAGGTTGAGTTTGCTACTTTCATGGAGCTATTCATGAAGGCTCACAAGATAGTGAAGAGATTGGATTTGACCCAGAATGATGTCAATAATGAAGGTTGGAATACGTCAGTACCAAAACTGATTGATAATGCCATTATTGGATTCTATAAGTATCTAGAGAACGATTTCCAAGAGACAAGCAGGCCTTAGTAGTGTTTGATACAAGAAGCGAACGGCGAGCGTTTCAAATCTCCAATTATTGCGATCGAATCCACCCTGCCCACTTCATCTCGTATTCGTCATTACGATGGTTGAGATCCCCGGTCTTGATTCCTAAACAGTATCGCTCACAGCAATTAAAGGTGGGATAACGGGCTGGTCAGCCGCAGCGTTCAGCTGTCGGCTGGACTAGCGAGTTAGCTTC
>CAYFUV010000079.1:0-13364 GCA_964346435.1 uncultured Candidatus Bathyarchaeia archaeon
GAGTCCAAAGATCAAAGTGGCTGTAGACGCTGGTTGGCCTCTAACGCCCTCGAGATATGTGGTCATAAAGGTTGTTGTTCCAGTTACTCCAACCTCTCTTAAGCTTATGACGATAAGAAAAATTACAAATCCTGAGAATAGGAGAAGATGTAAATTAGATAGTTTACTTAACTTCAAAGATCCTTTCTTGTTGATATGTTTAGTTCTAGGTTGCTTTACTCTCATAATAATGATCCCCCAAGTTAATATCGGAAAAGCCCAGAAAAGGTAGACCCATCTCCAATTAAGAGTAAAAAGAAAAAATGATAAACTAATGACCCCAATAGCTGTGCCAAAGCTTCCAAAAGCGTTATGATAGCCCATAGTCCTACTCACGTTCTTTGACTTTGCAAGCCTACTTATCAAACTTAATCCGGAAATATGGTAAATCGGAGAAGAAATCTTTAATACAGAAACACCTAAAACAAGCATCCAGAAACTAGTTGCTTGGCTCAAAAGGAGCGCTGAAGATCCTTCAATTAGCATGCATGAAAACAAAAATATTTTTGCGGTAAACCGGTAAAATAATGAAACTAGAGGAATGTACGTTAGAAGTTGAGTTAGACTCGGTATAGTTGCTATGAGAGAAGCCTCTATTATCGTGAGTTTAAATTCATACATAAAAACAGGAATAAGAGCGACCTGTGTGAGAAGATACACCTCAATAAACATGTGCGTAATGTTGGCTATCCAGAAAGGTTTCTCCATCGTGAACACATGTGTTGTTTTTATAGCATGCGTTGATCCATTTTCTTACTATTTAAATATGCGTCGAAGAGAGCGCACTAGTACTGCTTAAATAAGCGTTGGAGTGCATACATAATTAATGCCTTCAGCAATAATAGTAGAATGCAAGACACCAAGATTTCCTTCAAGAGTATCAGAAGCCAAAGCCATGGCTGAAAGTATAGGATACGAAATCAAAAAATGCATAATTCAAAAACGTAAAAGCGTACATCATACATACTTTATTGGTCCGGGAAAACTTAAGGAAATTAAAAAAATTCTAAACGATGAACTTATCGAAACATTGATTTTCACAAATACTGTTTCAAGCAGCCAAATTTTTAAGATACAGAGAAAAATTGGGGATGTAAAAATCATCGATAGAAACTTGCTGATTCTTGAAGTATTCGACAATAGAGCAATGACAAAAGAAGCCAAACTTCAAATCGAACTAGCTAAGTTGCGTTATACCTTCTCTTGGGGGAAAGAATACATTAGACTCAAAGGAATAACGCGAGAACAAGTTGGATGGAGTGGTCCCGGAGACTATCCTTTTGCAGAGTATGAAAGAGCAGCTAGGAAACGAATTAGTAAAATCAGGAAAAATCTAAAGCAATTGCGTTTCAAAAGAAAACTACAAAGAATTAGAAGGCACGAGCTTGGATATCCGATAGTTGCATTAGCTGGTTACACGCAAAGTGGAAAAACAACTTTTTTTAATAAAGTAGTCTCCGAATCTAAAGAAGTTGGGCTAGGCCCCTTCACTACGTTGTCTTCATGCTCAAGACTTGCGAGTAGGGAATCAAATGAAGCCAGGAAGGAATTTATTCTCGTAGACTCTATCGGATTCATCGAAAACATGCATCCGATGATTATAGACGCCTTCGAAGTAACTTTAGATGAAATTAGCAATACCGACCTTTTACTCTTGTTTATCGACGTAAGTGAAAATTTGAATCAGGCTTTTAAAAAAATCTATTCGATAAATAAAATTCTGAGAAGAATTGAGGCTAACTCTAATATAATTATTTGTGCAAACAAGATCGACATAGCAAATGAGAGAACTGTTAGGAATCTTGAAAAAGTTACTAAAAAAATCTTTATAAACGCACCTATCTACAAGATAAGCTCAAAAACAGGAGAGAATGTGGAAAAACTTCTTGATGAAATATCCTTGTTATGGCCTGATGTACCAAAAAAGAAAATTTCCGTAACGACTTTTTAGAAAAATTAGGTAGAGTGAAGAAATTCTATTTGGGCCATGCAAACTCTTCTTTTTCTATTATCTTGTTTAGTAGGTCTAATCGTTTTTTGCCACTGAGCACCTCGAGTTTTCTGGTTTCCATCGGATCTATCTTTTCTCTAATGAGCCTCAATTGATTTTTCGTTGGTGAATCCGTTTTTGGGACCTTGGATTCTTTCAGCTCAAAACCCGTATTTTCTTTGATCTCTTCGATATCGACTCCAGGATGGGCTGTCAAAATCTTCATTCCCTTAGTTTTCTTATTAATATAAAAGGTCCCTAGGTTCGATATTATTCTGATTTCTTTGTTTGAGTTTGATTCTTTATCGTACAATCCTAAAGCACTGATAAAATCTACTTTTTTGACAAAGACACGTTTTTCATGCCTTGGACAATAGATTAGTATCTTTGGATAAATTGAAAAAACATCAGGGATGCCAAAGGCTCCTGGTAGCCTAACCTTTGGTCTTTCAAAATTCCCAATTACGGAATTATTTATGTTTCCATGCCTATCTATTTGTGCAGGTCTGAAGAATTCGACTATTGATGACGCTTTTTTGAATATAGTTTCATAAACCTCCAATTGTGACCTGGAATGCAACGCCCCCCGCATTGCTTGGAATTCATTGAATGTCATGGATACTGGTATAGACTTGAGGTCGTAGGTTAGAATATTGCCAGCTAATTGATATATATATGCATTGGGTGCATGAGTTGCCTTTGCCAAATAGTAGGCAACTGTTGCTAGAGGCGTTGTAAGACCCTGCAATACTATGCTTTTATCTTCCACCTCTTTCGCCATACATACTACCATTAACTCATCAATGGTAAAGTCTTCACCTTTACTCATTTTTTTCACATTTTCGGTGTTATTCTTGAAAGGGATTTGTCCCCAACTTTGTTAAGATATTCTTGGAATGAGTCAACCCCAGAAATATACTCCTGAATATAGTTCTCGAAATTACCTGACTCAGTCTTCTCCAATATCTCTTGGAGGTGAATAAGGTCATAGGCATAATGAGGGTAACAACTCGTTGGATGGGCTCCGAAAGGGGCTTCTACTATTGCATCTACGAATGATGAAGATATCCTAGTCTTGCCCGATTCTTTCATGACATCCCTAGGCTGAGTTATTTTCTCCACTGTGAGAATTACTTTTTTTGAAGATTTGACCAATAAATCGTCGATTGCTATTACGCCTTCGATTTGGGCATTCCCAAAAATATCGCTTCTCTGTGTATGAATTATGGCAACATCAGGTTTGATCGGAGGATAAGCTATAAGTTCCTCATTCGTAAACGGACTGTTAAGCGTCTTATAACCTAGTCTCCTTTGAAGATCACTTCCTATAAGAACTTTGCTCGGTATAAATTCCGCACAAATAGCAGTCGCTCGCAATCCAGCAATTATGCTATATTCAGTATATTCTTTGAATTCTATTTCCTTTTTTTCAACAGCTCTTCTGAAATTTGAGGCAAAACCTAAAATTTCAAATCCAACGAAAGCCGCCGCAACTTTTCTGACACATTTAGCGGCCACGAGGAGATCGATTTCAGGGCCTCCCCCAAAGGTTAGAATATTAAGATTCCTGAGATTTGATCTAATGGTTTCATGAAAAAAAGCCATTGGTTTTCTGTGTATCGTTAAACCTCCAATTGCAACCAAATCTTCACTATGAAGAGATTTAACTGCCTCTTTTAACGAAATTACTTTTCCGATCAATTTAATTCTCCTATAGGTCGAGTAATTAGATCAATCTGCATCGAGATCGAAATTTGCTTAATTATAAGTAAAAAACGCTTTTTCATCAGGGCTAGATTAAAGCCTTCTTAAGCATCTTCAAATTTTTTTCCCATTTCCGATCTCCTTCACTCCATGGTGTGGCAACCAATGATATTCTAACGACGTTAACTTTGCCACCGTAGAATGAATTCCCTGGTATTGTGACGATGCCAAATTTATCTATAAGCTCATTTGAGAATTTGACGGCATCAATTCCATTTGTTTTTACAAGGGCATATAGAGCTCCGAATATACCATTTTTTGGGAGGATTAGTGGTATGCCCTCCTCGATCAGCATTGTTAATCGTTCAGCTAGAATTTTACATAACCATTCGTGAGTTATTGGTTCCTTAATGAATAGCTCCAGTGCCTCCTTGGCAATGAGGAAGGAAGTGGTTGGACTACTAATATTGTCCCTATTTATTATGACGTTCATAGCATCTATCCATTTGCTTGGACCTGTTGCAAATCCACATCTTAGACCTGATAACAGACATGTTTTAGAGAGGCTAGATAAGATGCATAAGGAATTATGATGCCCCTCTATTGCTTTTTTAAACTCATTCATGGCTTTTCTTTGAAATTCACTGTCAAAAATCGCCTTAGAGTTAGTTAGCCTAAGTATAGTGAATAAATATGGCGCGTCCCATATGACCCCTCCATCTTTCTTAGTCATAATATCAAGAATCCTGTTGAGATCTTTCGGGGAAGTATATCCTGTCGGATTATTCGGCATGCTCATATAGAACACTGAATTAACTTGTGCGTTCTCTATCAAAAAATTCAATTGTAAAAATTGCTCATTATCAGTAGGTATTCGTACCTCTTGGCAGCCATTTTCCCTCACGATCTCAGATGTCGGAGAATACTCCCAATGGGGCAAATAAATGGTTGTTTTAGGTTTTATTGACCTTAAGGATGCAGATAATACCTGTTGTCCTCCTGCAGTGACTATCACTCTGTCTAAATCATTATTTGATAATGGGACTCCGTGAAATTTCTTGAAATATTTTAAAATAAGAAACTTCATGGAATTTGTCCCTCCCGCAGGAGTATATGAGAGTCCAGTGGTTCTTTTATAAAAAGAATTCATTAATCCTTTTTTCAGGGCCTCGCCAATCATTATTAAGGATTTGTCGAGTTCTTTTTTCGTTTCAATTTGAAATTTGGAAAATAAGCATGAATCGACTATCATCTTTCCAACGTTGCCGCTGCTAAAATCTATCAAAGTCGAACCCGACTCCTCTCTATGACCGACACTGGCCATTGCCTCCTTTATCCCCTCTGGCATAGTTTTTTCTTTGATAAAGTCCATAGTTTTTCACTCAAATTTTGGCCGATGTACAATATACGTGCTGAAATAAGCTACTTTATTTGTTTAAAAATCTACACGCTTATAGAATCTTTATTGTTTTAATATCATGACTATTTGAATTTTTTTCTTCATAAACGGGCATTAAGCAAAAAACCAATAATGCTTTTTTCAAATCAAAACTAATGGACATAAAACTTGTTTTTTACCTAAATTCTGTATCAAAAGTATTTAATTTATTTTTTAATTATCATGCGTAAGGTGATAGCATTGAAACTAGTTAGTTCTATTCTATTGCTAACTCTGGTCTTCTCTGCATTTTCGGTTATATCGCAATGTAATGTAAATGCAGCATATACGCCCAGGAGGGTCGGATACGTTTACGGATACGTGTACCTAGAATTATACGATGAATTTTGGACTATCCCATGGGCAACTGTCCACATCATCAATCAAGATGGTGATGAGATTACCATGTCTACAAGCTGGAAGGGAACTTATCAGAAAGCGCTTCCTCCAGGAGATTACAAAGCTTATGCCACTCTTGCTTGGTATTCAAGCGAAGAAAAGGAATTTATCATTGAAAGAGGAAATACCCAAATTAACTTCATACTTGAATATCCATAGCGTTCGAGATTTTACACAAGAATTTTTTATCATCTTTTTTTAATGAGTTCGTAGGCGCTTTCGCGCGCGATATTGACTGGCATAGATACTTGAACTTCTAAAATTTTTTTAATTTTCCATCGTAGCCACCTAGCTGAAGCTAGGCAGATTTATGAATAATTTATATATTCTCAGGCTTTACTTTTTTCAAGTCCTTTTTAATGACTATTAGAAGCTTATTGAGGTAAATATATGTCTGAAGATAAGGCGTTCATAAATATCGAAAACGTTGTAGCTTCGGCCACCCTGAATCAAAATATTGATTTGAATGCAATCGTTAGAATATTGCCAGGAGTTGAGTACAGGCCAGAGCAATTCCCTGGTTTAGTTTATCGCCTAAGAAAACCAAAGACGGCAACATTGGTTTTCAGTTCAGGTAAAATGGTGTGCACCGGAGCTAAATCCGAACGCCAGGCTAAGAAAGCCGTAATTATGGTTATCGATGATCTGAAGAAAAATGGAATAGTTATAGTTGGAAATCCTGAAACAAAAATCCAAAATATTGTGGCGTCAGCAGATCTTGGAGGCAATATCGACTTGGGAAAAATCACTTATTCCCTGAAAAGAACGATGTATGAGCCAGAACAATTCCCCGGATTAGTCTATCGGATGGACGAACCTAAAGTTGTCATGCTCTTATTCTCAAGTGGTAAGCTTGTATGTACGGGTGCTAAGAAAGAAAATGATGTTGAAATTGCTGTAAAGAAATTGAAAGAAATACTTGAATCAAAGAGCTTAATACATTATTGAAGGCTTTTTGGAACTATTTTGATCCTTTCAATTCTAGGAATGTTTCATTGTTGTATTTACTTTTTAATTTGCGAGCACTCTTTATAGTGAAAAAAATTTGATTGTAGCAGATATATCGATAGTTCCTGTAGGTTCAGGAACTAGTATATCCAAATTTATTAAGGCAGCAATAAAAATTATCGAAGAAAATGGTATAAAATTTTCAATAGGTCCAATGAGTACTACTGTTGAGGTAAACTCTTTGAATGAATTATTTCTGATTACCAAGAAAATTCATGAAGTAGTTTTTAAAATGGGTGCGCTTAGAATAGTCACAACGATAAAAATTGATGACAGAAAAGACAAAGAATTATCAATCAAATCAAAACTTTATTCAATCGAAGATTTTTAATCAATGGAATTACGTCAATAAGCATTCTTGTCCAAGCACATTGAAATGAAGAGATCAGAATAAGGAAAAGTTTAATTCCTTCATATAGTAAAACTCCTAAAAAGATGATGAGAACGGTTGTAAATTGGAGCGCGTATCTGGCGCAGTGATAAAATTCGACGGGCGAACTGATGATAAAATAAAGAATATTGCGGCATTTTGGTGAAATTACACTACATCGATCGATTTCTTGATGGGAATACATATGCCTTGTACGGTTTTAGTGGGAGGATTTTTTGGAGATGAAGGAAAAGGCAAGCTCATATCATATATTGCATTAAAAGAAAATCCAAAAATCATTGCCCGAGGAGGAGTTGGGCCTAATGCAGGTCATACTGTTGAATATAAAGGAAATAAATACTTCTTAAGAATGATTCCAAGTGGATTTTTAAATAAAAGATCAAGACTATTAATAGGCCCCGGTGTTGCTCTAAATTCTAAAATTCTTTTCAAGGAAATTGAACTTACAAAAACATCCAGCAGAGTCGGCATCGACGAAAAATGTGCAATTATAGAGGATAAACATATCGACTTAGAGAAGAAATCTGTGTATCTCTCAAAAAAAATTGGATCGACTAAGAGCGGTGTTGGAGTATGTAATGCTGAGAGGGCCCTAAGGAAAGTCAAAATGGCATATGAGATTCCTAAGCTCTCCAAATTTCTAACTGACGTCTCATTGGAAGTCAACGAAGCTATAGACTCTGGAGAAAAGGTGCTCCTAGAAGGCACTCAAGGTACGTTTCTTTCACTTTATCATGGTACTTATCCATATTGCACTTCAAAAGATGTTTGTGCCTCTGCTGTTTGTTCGGACATAGGTGTAGGGCCAACAAAGATTAGTGATGTTATAGTTGTTTTCAAGGCTTATGTGACTAGAGTTGGCGGGGGCAAGCTTGAAGAGGAATTGCGACGTGAAGAAATCATCAAAAGAGGATGGTTAGAGTACGGAACGGTAACTGGTAGGGAAAGAAGAGTCGCGCCATTCAATTTCAATTTGGCGAAGAAAGCCGTCGTGTTGAATGGCGCAAATCAAATAGCTATCACAAAAATTGATGTTGTATATCCAGAATGTAAAGGGATCAAAAACTTTGATGAACTCCCAAAAAAAACCAAAGATTTCATTTATAAAGTTGAGTCTGAGACAGGCAAAACAGTAACATTGATTGGGACTGGGCCATCGGCACTAGAAATAGTAGATAGGCGCCAATAAACTCCAAAGGATTGTGCCACTTGTTCTTTCATTCTTCGAATTTTGATTGTGCCATTCTTGTATAGCGAATAGAACCCCTCAATACTTCATATGCTTGCTTTGGATTTCCATCAATCAAATTATTTAGATCTGTAAGACTATACTTAATTAGGTTCAAAAGCTCCTCCAATTCTAACTCATTTGGAATATCTTTACTTGGATAAAAATCTCCAAATCCATAAGCTATTGAGATCATTGATGCTATATATTCTAATTCCGAAGCAATATTCCAAAGAACTTTCCTGATCTCATTAAATTTCTTTTCATTAACGAGATTCAAACTTTCTTCTAATAAGTCCGAAACAAATTTTATCGACTCGCCCACTTTAACAGGAACCAAACTTCTTTTATCCAATCATTTCACTCAACAGTTACCGACTTGGCCAAGTTACGAGGCTTATCCGGATCGAGTCCTTTCTCAACAGCCATATGATATGCAAAAAGTTGTAGTGGAGCTATGTAAGCCAATGGTGTCAACAAACTAGGCATTTTTGGCATCTCAAAGTAATCGTCGGATAAATCTCTGATTTTATTATCCCCTTCTTCGATAAGGGATATTATTTTTGCTCCTCTAGCCTTCATTTCCATAATATTTCCAATTATTTTCTTATGATTATCGTCCTTGGGAGCGATAAATATCGCCGGGGACCCTTCTTCAACCGTTGCAATAAATCCATGTTTGATTTCACCAGCTGGGAAGGCTAGAGATGGCACATAAGACAACTCCAGTAATTTTAGACGTGCCTCTAGTGCCGTAGCATAATTTATTCCCCTTCCAAGAAAACAAAAACTTTTTGCATCCAAATTCTTTCTGGCCATATTTCTTATGCTATTGTCATATTTTTTAAGGACGTTCTTCATTTTGATAGGCATTTCTTCTAGATTTTTCTCCAGTTCCTCTTTTTCTTTTGGAAATATCGAATTTTTTTTCGAACCTAAAGTAATTGCTAATTTATATAGAATCATCAATTGAGAAGTATATGATTTAGTAGCTGCGACCCCTATCTCTGGGCCTGAGTTTTGGCTTATGTGTATATCCGAAAGCCTAGTTATTGAAGAACCTATCACATTTGTCACACTTAATATTGCGGCATTTCTTCTCTTCGCGGCTTTTAATATTTCTAATGTATCGGCCGTCTCTCCAGATTGACTAATCGCTAAGATCATAGTATTTGAATCCACCACGTCCTCATATTGTTCCATAAATTCCGATGCTATAACTGATCTTGAATCGACTTTAGAGATTTTTGAGAATAGGTAGGTTCCTGCAAGGCATGCGTGATAAGAGGTGCCACATGCTATTAGGAAAATTCTGTCGTACTCGATTAGTTTTGATGCGATTAATTCGTTATAAACTGGATGAATTCTCAAAGCATTTCTTAAAGATGCGGGCTGCTCATAGATTTCCTTCAGAGTGAAGTAGGGATATTTTTCTTTCATCGCATCAGTTAAAGACCAATCAATTTTTAGAAGATCTTTCTGTACTTTTTCGCCTGTCCTATATTTTATTAATTGGACATCATCTAGCTTTAAGATAGCCAATTCTTGATCATCCATAATTAAAGCATTCTTTGTTAAAGGAAGAAAAGCCGATGTATCTGAAGCACAATAAACTCCTCCCTTCCCAATGCCTATGGTGAGTGGACTTTCTTTTCTCACGCAAATGATTTCATTTGGTGAGATAGGCGATATGACTAATATTGCGAATGATCCCTCAAGCTTTTTTGCGGCCATTCTAGTGGCTTCTTTAAGCGCATCTCCCTCCCTGATATAATCCTCAATTAAGTGAGAAACTACTTCAGAATCTGTTTCAGACCTAAATACATGCCCTTTCTCTTCAAGCTCTTTCTTTATTTCAAGAAAGTTCTCTATAATTCCATTATGAACTATAGCGATTTTCTCTTCACAATCTAGGTGTGGATGGGCATTTCGCATCGAGGGGGCGCCATGAGTTGCCCATCTAGTGTGACCAATGCCAATCTTCCCATCCATGTCATCCAAGTTAAGTGCTTTATGGACTTCAGAAATTTTTCCCTTATCTTTCTTAACTGCGATTCCATCAGAAGATATGATAGCTTGACCTACCGAATCATAACCCCTATATTCTAGTCTTTTCAAAGCCTCATGAATAACTAGTCCTGCATCTCCTTCCTTTAATATGCATCCGAATATGCCGCACATTGTTGTTTAGATCCTTCACCATGGATATCCATTAATGAGCTAAAAAATGCAATAATTCCATGCTTTTAAGTCTTAATTAAAGCGCACTCTAGTTTGATGATTACGGATTTTTTTAAAAACTCATGGCGTGCGCTTCAAGTTATCAATTTAAAATCAGAACAGACTCTACAATTACTCGGCTATTGATTTATAGGTTTCAGGCATTCTATCATTTATTCTCTCATTCCTTATACTTCTGATTGAATTCATATCCAATTCTGCTACAACAACCTGTTGCACGCTATCGCCCTTATTTATGACCTTTGGATATGCCAAGATGACTTCTGAATCTCTAATTTTTTCTGGCATAAGGATTATGCTCTGTCCAGGGTGTTTGGGAGTGTTGGCAATATTTGCGCCAACAATAGCAACTCTATTTTCTAGAGATCTGGCTTTTAAATATAAATGCCATGGAACTATACCCTTTTTTCGGATCCGAGATGGAACGAATATTATTTCGGCGCCTTTCAGTGTTAAAATTCTAGCTACCTCTGGAAATACGGCATCGTAACAGATCATTATTCCTGCCATACAATCTTTAACTTTAAAAATATCATAATTTCTGCCTGGCGTGGCTATTTTTTTCTCATCTTTAAATAGATGAATTTTAGACTGTCTTGCAATAATATTTCCACTCGGATCGAAAACTTGACTCGATATAAAAATTTCATTATCGATTTTCTCATAATTGGCTCCTGATATTATATACATCTCAAATTTCTTTGCTGAAGAGCTTAAACAATCGATCAATTTTTTATGGGCAATCATAGGGTTCATAAGCCATTGTTCAGGAAAACATGCCACTTCGACATCTAATTCAGCGGCTCTATTGATAAGCTCTAGAGATCTCCTTATTGTTACGTCATCGGATGATAAACTGGGCTCTATTTGAATTGCCGCTACTTTAGTCATCTTATTTCCCAAATTCCCCTGATCTAAATTCGATTAATAACTTTGCAATTAATTAATTTTAAGACAAAGAATTTTATGATATGATACTTATTGTTAAAAATCCGGAGAAATGGTTATGCGAAAATTTAAAGAAGAGAAATCGCTGGAAGATATGAGCCTTTCGATAGTTGGTGGTACAGGAGGAATGGGAAGACTTTTCTCAAAAATATTCAGAAGTCTTGTAAAAGAGGTAGCTATTTGTAGTAGAACATTTGAGAAGGCAAAAAGAATCGCGAATAATCTGAAAGTCTCGGCTTGGCCAATTAAAAGATGCGCTGAGGCGGATATTGTACTCGTTTCCGTTCCAATCGAGGAAACCTATGAGATATGCAGAAATATTCTTAGGGAAATGAACGAAAATTCGCTTTTAATAGAACTGTCCTCAGTAAAACATGGTATAGCAGACAGATTGTCTAAAGTGCGTGAGTTAGGAGTAAAAAACATCGAATATCTGAGCTTACACCCACTTTTTGGCCCTAGAATCAGAAGCATGAAAGAGAGGAGGATTGTTGTTATTCCTGTAAAATCTGGACCTATCGGAAATAAAGTTTTAAAATGTCTCCGGAACGAAGGGGCTATGATTGTAGAATCTGAAGTAGAGGAACATGATAAAACTATGGCTATTGTTCAAGCGTCTCATCATTTTGCATTTTTGACTTTGCTAAACATGGAAGAATTCCTTAAGGTTGATCTTAATAAATTTAGGACAGAATCCCTCAAAGGAACTGAAAAAACATTGAAGATGATTATAGAGAACTTGGATACGATATTGGCAATCCAAAAAATAAATCCTTATGCTGAAGACACTAGAAAAAAATTTATCGAAAGCGCGGGAATTATTGGGAAAATGAATAGTGAATCGGAGAATCAGATTCGAAAAGTTATAAATAAATATTCAATCTAGTGATTCGTAGCATTCATGGCGAATTGAATGTTTTCATTTAAAATACGTTTATTGAACTCCCAGATTCGCTTATCTTGTTTTTATCTCCTCTTTAAGGATTCTTGTGACACTTTTTGCATCAGCCTTTCCACGAACTTCGCCCATGATCTTGCCTAATAGCTTATTGAATGCAATTCTAGGTTGATTGGCGATTAATTCTGCCTCTCTTTCGACTACTTTCTTAATTTTTTGTCTTAGCTCATCTGAGCTCAACATTCCGAGTCCTAAGATTTTTATGGCATTCCTTGCGCTGGAGTTTGAATTCTTCGATAGCCACTTCAATATTTCAACAATAGATTCTTTTGCTGTCAATCCTTTATTCACAACATTAAATACTTCAAATATTTGCGACTCTGATAAATTGTCAATTGGTACGCCCTCTCTTTCTAGACTCTTAATATTCTCTGTTAAGACGGTAGCGATGAAAGAAGGTTGCAGCTCTGTCTTGAGGATCAAGTCCTCGAATAGATCTAGATAATATGAATCTATTAGCTGTGTTGCCAATTTTTTGTTTATGTTGTATTTTTTGATTAACCTCTCGATTATTTTCCCGGGAAGTTGCGGCAATTGTTTACTTAAGCTAGAAATCCTATCTGGAGTCAAAATCGTTGGGGGAACGTCTGTTTCTGGGTACATTCTAGCTGAGCCTGGCCTCGGCCTCATATATCTAGTTGTACCATCTGGATTAGCCCCCCTAGTCTCCTTAGGAACCCCTGACAAAGCTTCTTTGGCGCGTTCAACAACCGCTTTTAAAGCCTCCAAAGCACTCTCATATTTGTCTGCAACAAGTACCACGGCATCGGATTCTGAAGCCTTCATTCTTTTTTTTAAAGCGTTCACTTCTTCTTGGGTAATTCCATACTGAGGGAGTTCATCTGTGTGGAATATTCCACCCACTTTTCCCCAGAAAATCGCTCTATGTGCTAATTCGGTACCGAATCTTAAACTCGGCCCTAGCTCTACTCCCAACAATCCAGCGAACTTCTTAAGCACACCCGCCAAAATAACGCTTTGTTTTGAAATCGAGCCTTTCAAGACTTTGCAGCCAGTATT
>CAYFUV010000080.1:0-1871 GCA_964346435.1 uncultured Candidatus Bathyarchaeia archaeon
TAAACTAAGTTTACCGTTTGTTTTTCACAATTCTAATTAATTCTTTTGGTTCTGCTATTATCTTTTCCACATTTCTCACATTTAAAAACATGTAGAGCCAGGTAGCGAACATGTCTTAGACTGAATTTAATCTTGTTCTAGCACACTTGTTACAATAGAATTCCATTTTTTCATCGTTCCTAATCAGCAAGTCTTTACCCTTCTTAACTTCATTCCGACTCCAAGCTGAGATTTTATCCAAATCATAAATTGTTCTAGTATAATTTCTCTCTCGTATGACCTTACATGATTGACAAGCTAAAACTTTCCTTCTTTCTAATATTAAATCTAGTAGTTTTGGTATTGGAATACTAGTTATTGGTTCTAAGGACTCATGACAGACAAAACTTGTTTTTTCTTTTGTGATGCTAATTAGCCCTATACCCAAGTATTTTGCGATTTCTAAATCTTCATCATTAAATTCATCCAATGAAGCAAAATATACGTTGTGAGAAAACACAGAGTAACCTTTTGCTTGACCGAATTCCGCACATATTGAACGTTTCCTTATCTTAACCTCAACACAAATAGTTTCAATTTCTGTTTTCTCGGAATTTTGGTGACACACTCCAAAAATATCTGCGTAACCAATACGTTCGATTCCAACCTCTCTCCAAGTCTTGAAACATTTGTGTTTATTTTTGATGAACCCCTCGACTGATGGGTATAGCTCTGATTCTTTCATCTTCAACTATCCTCTTTTTATTCTGACGTTCCTTTGGTTAGCTATTCCTTTTCTTTGTCTCTTACATCTACGATAATTCTTTCTTACATCGTTTGTAGATTTCTCTGAAGAGTGGTCTAATCCATTCTTTTTCTTTTATCACATTAACGAATAACTCACGAAAACTGCTTATAGGGTCTGCGAATGATGTCTGACCTGCAAAAACCCATCGCCTTTCTTTCTTCTTATACCTGTAATATGTTATTCTTAACCAATCTTCATCTTCATTTTCAAACCTGATTAGGTCTATCATATTCCAATAAATGATCCAATCATCCTCACCACCAGCGATAACATGTCTGTCTAATAATTTGCCGTTCAACAAGTAGGGGGGTTCTGGATATTTGAAATTGACTGGCTCTCCTATTTTACTAAGTAAATCCGTTTCTTGTTCTTTTTTACTCAGCAATTTTCTCATTTTATCTCTAACCTTCTAGCATTTCAAGATTCGAGGTTCTATGCGACCTTGACTTCTCCGCATTTCTTTTATTATCCCTTTAATTTATTATGACAATCTTTACAGAGCATTCTGTTACGAGTTAGACGTTTGAAGTCTATGTATCTCGCATTTTTGTGTCTTTTAGGAGGATCATGGTGTAGAACGAATTTTTTCCCCTTGAGACCTGTTCCACAATCTGCACATTGAAAATCTTGTTCGTTAAGTAGGAAGTTTTTATATCGAAGATAGGGGGTCATCTTCCATAGTAAATCAAGTTCATCTTCTCCCATTTTTAGTGTAAGGGTTTTGCCAGTTTTCAGGTCATTGAATGTTATTTCGTCAGTTTCCTCATTATAAGAGATTTTCACTTCATTAATAGTTACTCGTTCTTTCATGATTTCTCAACCTTTTCCGTTATTATCTTACTATATTTCTTACATTAGTAACTTCTAATGGTTAATAGATGTAGTTAAGGTGTATGAGTAATTATCTTTCCACATTTAGGAAAATGAATATGCCTTAATGAAGAGTGAGAATCCCAACAAGAAACAGTAGCATCTTTCTTAGATGTGATTTACTATATATACAACTGTGTTATCGAAACAAGAATTAGGGTTAAACCAACAAATATCAACAGTATTCCGTATTTTCTCTCAGTTCTAATATGTC
>CAYFUV010000081.1:0-4672 GCA_964346435.1 uncultured Candidatus Bathyarchaeia archaeon
TCAAGGCCATCAGAGAGCGCTAAACAAAAGTGTTTTAATCCTAATTAAGAAAGCATTAAATCAGGGGTAACTGTATGGGCTATCAATTCAAGTTGAACAATCCATGCGCATCAAGAAAAGATTTTTGCATAAATTGTCATAGTCACTTCATGTCCATAAGACCTTTGATAAAGAATGTGATCGTTTCTAAACATTTCAAGAGGGATTTTAAGAACATGGAAGAAATGGCCTCCATCATTAATGATATTCTAGACTGCGATCACCTTGAGTACCGTGAATTGCATAAATTTGAAGAAAACATTGATGGGTTTTTGGTTTTTAGAGCTAAAAAAGAGAACATGCATATAGTTTATTGTGTAGATAAAAAGCTGAGAATTACCTTCTTAAGAGCCATAAGTAACTTCAATGATTACAAGAGATTCTTGGATAATAGAAAGGAATTAAGAAGAATTGTCAAAGATATAAATCGACTATAAAAAGCAAGGGTGTTAGCGCGCACTCGCCATATGCTTTAAGCGCGTACTTTTCTAATATCTTCTGATCATATGAAAGGAGTGTGTGTTTTGGGAATTTCCGTTAAATGGTTTGGTCATGCAAGTTTTGAGATAAAGGCAGACGACAAAATTATTTACATTGATCTATACGAGGAGGAATGCGAGGATAAAGCCGACCTTATATTAGTATCTCACTCACATTATGACCATTGCGACGCATCGAAGATAGATGGTGTTCGAAAAGAGAATACTTTAGTCATCGCACCGGATGACTGCGCTTCAAAAATAGGTGGAAAAGTTAAGTCACTAAAATCTGGCGAGGAAATCTCAATCGATAACATAAAAGTAAAGGCGGTGGAGGCGTACAATAACAAAAGATTTAGATCTCCTGGGAATCCGTTTCATCCAAAGGGACTAGGAGTTGGATATTTGGTGACGATAGGTGAAATAGCGATCTATCATGCTGGAGACACGGACTTCATATCGGAGATGAAGGATTTAAAAAATATATATCTTGCATTGCTACCAAGTGGAGGGACATACACAATGGATAACGATGACGCAGTTGAAGCAACGCTAGCGATCAATCCAGAATTTGTCATCCCTATGCATCGTTGGGATACGAATCCTGATAAATTCAAAGAAGGGGTGGAAGCAAAATCAGATATAAAAGTCATTTTACTGCAACACGGGCAACAATTCGAGATAGAACGAAAGCGCGCGCTTTTCACTTTAATTTCTTCTGTTTCAATAACCACTCATCCGCAATATAGACTCGAAAACCATCTACTTTGATTATTTTCTCCCTGCCCAGCTTTTTCAGTAGATTAGTTATTACAGTATTACTACACCCCCATTTTTCTCTGAAATGGTTCTGAAGATCACGTAACTTCACACCATCATTATTGGCCATATAATCGATTATCTGGCGCAGTTTATTGGACCTCTTTAAATCAAACTCATAACTACATCTCGGGCATTTAACCAAGACTGCTACCCTCAATATCCAATTTATTTAATTTTAGAATTATCTGATACGTTCAGCGAGCGCTTAAGGACTCATATCCTTTAGGGTTCGGAACCATCAAATTTTTTCGAACTTGGAAAAGACACAAAATTAGAGTCCGCTACAACGATAGATCAATATCGCAAAATGTATCATAATAAAGGCGCTATCGCCACGAGTATAACATGCAATACAACATCGGCTGAAAAATGAGCTATTATAGCGCTCTCCAATCCACGCGTCCAATACAACCAGCCAAGGGCTACCCCCCCTATACCGTTTAAGACTATCGCACGTGCGATGACAAGCATATTAAGAGGCAATCCAATGGTAGCTGTTAATGGTAAGTGAGCTGCCCCAAAGGAAACAGCAATAATAATATTAGCGATCCACAACACAATAGGCGTGGGCCGCCCTTTACTATCACTGCTGAATCGACTTCCTATCCACGCCAATAGGGTTAATCCAAAGAGGCGAAATACCGATTCCTCGGTAACTCCAGCTGAAAACGAAGCGAGGAGGCCCTGCCATGGAGGCGGATTTTCAGGCAGAGTGATCCCCTGTCTTTCAATTTCTTCAATTAAAGACGGCGCAAAAATAAATTTATTAACGATAAGGATAATGAGGCTGACGATAATTCCTACGATGATCGAAGTAATAAGCACTCGTCGGAAACGGCTCCATACCTTCTCTTTTCTGAGCCAACCCTCAATAAAAGGAAGCCCAAGGCCAATACGACATGCAAGAAATAATCCAATCCCAGCCAAAACAACTGAGATCGAGACGTCTGTTAACGTGAAAATTAAGATACGAGGTAAAGCTTCTTTTGGTAGCGCAATAGACTGCAGTGTAAATGCGAAAGGAATTATCGCATAAGTTGCTGGAATAATGAGGGCCACAAGGAAAAGGAAGGCTTTCCAATTAAAAGGTCGCTTCGTAGGTAGAGAAATCTCGTTCATGCTAGACTTATTCCGAATACCTAATTAAAAAAATTTTGCAATTCAGATTCCAAAGTCTTTGGTTGTTTCCAGCGTATGTTAGGCGTAGATTGGAAAAAATACTTGAGTTTACGAATTTACTCAAGTAATCATGATTATTTTTGTGGAATGTAAGCTATAGCCTCTATCTCTGCCTTAAAGTCCGGATGCATTAACTTTGTTTGAACTGTAGATCTAACTGGAAATCCATTCTTGAAATATGAACGATAAATTTTATCATATGTTTCATGGTAGGAGGCATCTTTAAGGAAAGTCGTAGTTTTAACAACATCATCAAGCGATCCTCCCTCACTTTCTAGTAGTCTCTTGATGACCTTGAATATTATTGTCAATTGTTTCTCTAGATCATTCGGAATTTCTCTAGTTACAGGATCGATGCCCACGTGTCCAGCAGTGAAGACAAAGTCACCTGCTCTTATTAGACTGGAATAAGATGCTCTAGGCTTCGGTACGCCTTCAATCCAATTAACTCTTTTTATAGATTTCAATGCGATTTAATTTCTATCAAAATTTTATTTAAGACTTCATTTCTCATAAGTTAGAATAAGCATACACCGTATTCATAGATTGGGTAACTTTTCTATAAAACTTGATAAAGTGTAAGATAGCATGGTTAGAAAAATAACTATAGAGGTCTCACCAGAAATATTGAGAAAAGACCTTGAGAGATATAGGAAGATGGCTATAGACCTAGGGGCTACAGATGCTAAGATAATTTCATCTGACCAAGTTATCATCGACGAAAGGGTGCGATTGAAGTGTATCTACCCAAAATGTAAAATGTACGGAACGAATGCAAATTGTCCACCTTATGCTGTTGATCTAGAGACGATTAGAAAAGTTGTGAAAAAATACGATTCTGCGGTTTTTTACATGATCAAGGCTCCTTCAAAAGACTTTGTTGGTCCTGACTTGGCAAAACGTGTAGCCCACTTTAAATGGACTAAAAAAGGGTTTGAAATCGTATCCAGAATAGAATCTGCAGCTTTCTATGATGGGTACCATCTCGCATTAGGGTTTGCAGGAGGGCCATGCAAACAAGTTTTTTGTCCCGATATCGAATGTTCTGCTTTAACGAAAGGAAAAGGTTGTATCCACTACTTGAAATCTCGTTCCTCCATGGAAGGTGCTGGGATGGATGTTTTCACAATGGCAACCAAATTAGGTTGGGAAATATATCCATGTGGTAGAAGCCTTAAGCCAGAAGATATTCCACACGGAGTTAGATGTGGATTGATCCTGATAAAATAATTGATGCCCAACATATAAGACAATAATCTTGAAGATTTGTGAATTCCAAAAAGTGCCGAATATATTGCTTTTTCTAATTCGTATAAAGCTATTAGCTAAAAGTATTTTTTTATACGCACGCTTCTAATATTGTTAGAATCAATATTTTTTCTCGAATTCTTCTGATCTTTCTATTTGTAAAAATCTTCTCACGGTATTTAACATGAGTATTATCGCTATCAAAAATATGGAGGCAAGGAATAAGAATAATGGCATATCTCTAAGCGAGAACTTTTGAGGGAAAAGCACTGATACCAGGACCAGTATTGAAAGTAGTGTGAATATTATGACGAAAATAATAAACAATAGAATAACCAACACGCGGCCAAATTCGGTTGTTTCCGGACGCGTAGGAAGGATTTTTTCGCTTCGCAATTTACACAATTATCCTATTTATCCCTAAAGAAATGTATACTAAAATTTTTGGTCAAGTTTTAATTGTAAAAAAACCTCACATCTCAACAAGTGTGCACCAGTAAATGGTACTCATACCATAATAATAAAGCAATAATAATAAAATAATAACATATGACAAGCTATATTGAATTGTCGTAAATATCATTCAGGAGTTCTTTCGGGTTATCGAGATCTAATACAAGAATTAAATGATATTTCTATAAAAACTTGTATTGAATGAACAGTTTGTGTTCTAATATTTGGGAATGCATTAAACGAATTAGTTATTTATACCAAAGGTTATAATTGGATGTATGAAAGATAATCTTGTTATTGGTCTAACAGGACCTTTTGGAAGTGGGTGTACAGAAGTAAGTAGGATTTTAAGAGAAGAGCATGGATTCAAAGGGGATTCTCTTTCAGTTATAGTAAAAAAGGAATGGTCTAAAAGAAACAAAGGGCAAGATCCAAGTAATGCTAAGAGGAAG
>CAYFUV010000082.1:0-2624 GCA_964346435.1 uncultured Candidatus Bathyarchaeia archaeon
TTTTTCCTTTGTCTCCTTCCTATATTGCTTTATCCGTTCACGAAGTTTATTTTTTGTGTGTGTGTGTGCGCACCATATGGGGCTCTCTCTCTAGAATAACGTGACTCAAAGACGTAAGGAGATAAAGATAGGTAACTAAATAGGTAATTGGATAGAGGAAGAATAAGAGAAGGTTCTAGGACCCTAGAAAATATTAGGATCTTAATGTAGCGATCGCTACACCTAACAGTGTTTACTCAGTCACTGAGTAATTATGTGATTTTGTCACTAGCCTTTATTTCAAAACTCGCATGACCGAGCTATTTAACAGAAATAGTCATTTAAAAAATCGACCTTTACATTTAATCATTATTCTCTTAGCGCACACTACATTGTTTGAGGATCGTATCTCATCAATATTTAAAGATTGATATGAACAAATACTGAGGCGAGAATAAGAATTTGCAGAAAAATTGTACTAAATGGTATTTACCTTTAAAAGTGGCGAATCGTATAATATGAACGTGAATTGAGATTGACTAGGACTAAAATAGCATTCAATAATGCAGGGCGTATAGGCAGAGGAAATGACATATCGAACATAGTCGAGAATCTATCGACATCAACAAACAATGTTCTTATTATTGGCCTTTTGGAAAGAGGAATTGACGAGGTATACCAATTTAACTCATCGTCTGTTAGACTCGAAAAAAGTGTAGCGGTGACAGATGCCGTAAAATTGGAGCTAATAAACAAAAAAGCGAGAAGAAATAACAATTCCAAAGTAAGAACATTAGTCTATGGTAATGTGGCTTGTTCGTATATTGAAACAATTAGAATGAAATTGAATGAATTTGATCTAATATTCATTCGTGGAGACGACATTGAGTCAAATCCTGAAGTTGTTGAGACGTACGAGGAGGCACAGAAGCCCCTTTACCTAAACTCTCCAGAAGGAACCATAGTTGCGATGGACAAATTTGAGATAAAACCAAGGTCAAAACATTTTGGGATTAAGATCCCGCAAACATACAATGCCACGAATTTTCAGGAGCTGTTAGATTACCTGAAAAAGATTCCAAGCAAATACAAGGTGATAAAAGCAAGATACGGTTTTGGAGGAAAACAGGTGTGGAGGGTCACCTCAAATACTCGAGAGAAAAAGCTCCGGAAGATATATGAACAGTGTGATGACGAAGCGATAGTCCAGAAATATAGGCCGATCATCGAACAAGGGGATCTCAGGCTTAATGTTTTTGATGGTGAAGTGATTGGCAATGGTGCAATTCTGAGGCGATCAAATCCTGGCAGATGGCAGACGAATATCGATTTAGGCGGCTCTCAAAGCCCCTATCCAATAGATAAGAGAATAAGATCCGTAGCTAAAAAGGTGAGTGAAGCATATCCAGAAGTGAGACTCCAGGGAGTGGATTTATTCCTAGATGGTACGTTTATCGAGACCAACGCCTATCCTACAACGTTGGGTTACACTCAAAAACATTTTGGTGTCAGGGCCCGAGATATAATACTCGATAAAATCGACGAAGTACCTAATAAGCTGGAACAAGATGCAAGACTCTTATGATAAGAATAAGCTGCCTGGTATTGATACAACACTAACCAAGCAAGAATTGGCCAAATTCATCAGAAACGAGGTAGAAAAAAGTCCGTATGATAAATGCATAATGGGACTCTCTGGCGGTTTGGATTCTGCAGTAGTCGCCTGTCTTGCTTGCGAGGCTGTGGGAAACGAGAATCTAATCGGGCTGCTGATGCCTTATAAGACCTCATCTCGCGATGTTGTTGAAGATGCTAGACTGGTTGCCAAACATTTAGGGATAACCACATTAGAGATAGATATTTCGCCGCAGATTGATGCTTTCAAAGCGAATCATCCGAATGACGACCAAAGAAGGTTAGGGAGCAAAATGGTTCGCGAGCGTAGTGCTATCCTGTATTATTACGCTGACGAGCATCAGGCTGTAGTGTTGGGGACAGCCAATAAATCAGAGGTATTACTAGGTTATTTTACGAAGTGGGGAGATCCTGCAGCTGATCTACTACCACTCGCAGGACTCTATAAAACACACGTGCGCCAGTTGGCATGTGCACTAGGAGTGCCGGAAACAATAATCGACAAACCTCCAAGCGCGGGAATGTGGCCTGGCCAAAAAGATGAGGATGAGATTGGGTTTAGTTATGAGGAGACTGACCCTGTACTATATCGCATCGTCGACCTTGGATACGCTCCAAATAAGCTGAAGGAAATGGGCTATGGCCCTATTCTTATCAATAAGGTCGTAAAGCGGATTGCAGATAATGAGTTTAAAAGAAAATCGCAGCTCATGCCGAAACTACCTAGAAAAATATTCAAAAGCATACATTAAAGCATGTCCCATAATCTCTTGGAGAACGCATTTAATTACTTCAATAACTCTTTTAGAAAATGCCTTACATAGGGTACCTTGGTGCGCACACACACAAATACGGTTCAAATTACGACGCCCGCACCAGACAGGGCACACACACAAGCCAATGCGACTTTTGCAACTCTATCGGCTTCATTAGAAATATTGGAAAGGTTAAAAATAGTGGCATTATTATATTCTAGAATTTCATCAACATCAATCATCTGCTTTGAGATT
>CAYFUV010000083.1:0-29370 GCA_964346435.1 uncultured Candidatus Bathyarchaeia archaeon
TGCAGGAATAAAACCCTTATTTTTTAACACCTCTATAGCAATATATTAGGCTCATGTCTAGGTCTCACTAACAATAATCCAACTTCAAGGCCAACCAGTTAGGTAAGAGCGTGTTGCGCTAAGTCTTTCTTAAGGGTTAGGTATTGGTTTTTGCAGAACGCAGGACCGGGCAGCCATGCCTCTCAAGCAACCGATGTTCTGCACAGAATAGTCTTCTGCAGTATGAGCATTCAAAAAGAATAAACTCTAGCTTACCACATTCACTGTATACGGTCAGAGTCGAACTCTCCGCTACTCACTAAAAGCGTAGTTACAGGCATTTATTCTTTATCTGAAATAAGGACGCTCACAACTTTTTTTAGTATACGCGCTTCTGTGGGCTCTGCTGGACTTAGCGAGCGCTAACCTAGAATTAAGTAGCTAATCTCTCAATAATATATGAGGCCCTTCAATTCAAGAGTTTCTTTCAAATTTCTTACCGCTAATTCAACATCACCTTCTTTCTTAGCACCCGTACAGACGAGTTTACTGGTTGAGAACAATAGCATAACAACCTTTGGCTCTTCCATTCTATAGATTAATCCAGGGAATTGTTCTGGTTCATACATTGTCCTTTTAAGAGAATGGACACATTTTTCTAGGTCGATATAACCGCCTAGTCCTCCAGATGCCACAATATTTTCGACCCGTATCTCTGGCTTTCCAACTGTGACCACTCCATTTCTTTTCAATTCATTGATGACCGTCATGATAGCCTTCTTCGCTTGACGTCCAGTCCTCGCTCCCGTGCATACCAATTTGCCAGAACTGAATATTAGGGTCGCTGTTTTAGGTTTTTTTAAACGATAGACCAATCCGGGGAATTGTTCAGGTCTATACTCCACATGCGGAAATATTCTGACTATTGCAAGTAAGTCAATTCTTTGCTCTAAAGTGCCCGTGGCCACCACGTTTTCAATATTTATGAATGTTTTATCTTCAGACAAATTCTAAAACCTCGATAAATATGCCCCCATCAATATGGAAGATTTTTCATTCGAACCAGGGAATGTTAATTCCGTTTGGCATGCCAAATTTTCAAGTTATTATTACACGATCGATCTGGAAGTACCTTTTTGCGAGCATTCTTGTTTTTTCGATAGTTTTTCCATTCTTTCCTATTGCCTTGGCTTTATCCTTTGGCTCAACTTCTATAACGGCCATCTTCCTTTTTGGATTTTCACTTATCCTTACATCCCTTATTCTGGCTGGAGATAGAGAATTTTTTATTAATTCCTCCGGGCTTTCCGCATTCTCTACGACCTCAATTTGTCGACAGGTCATCTTTCGGAGGGCATCTATGTTTTTACCATTTTTTCCTATAGCCAGCCCCATTTCGCCTTTTTTAGCGATGAATATGATTCTACCATTCTTCTCGTCTATCAGGCAATCTTCAGAAGTTGCGCCGGTTAAGCTTTCAAACAAAGCAATGCATTTCATTTCCTCTTTTGCCAAACGTATTTTCGGTTCAGGCATCTTGTTCCTTAACCAGCTTCAGCATTCCCAAGTCATTTTATTGTCTTATTGATATGCGCACCAAGGAATATTAACGATTATGTAGTGGATCAGATTTTCGGAAAATACAGATGCGTGCGCTAATGAAAATTTAGGGCGAGGCAACCTAATATAGAATGGCTTTGTTAGAAGTTCTACGAAGAGAGATGTTGCATTATGGGCGGGGAAGACTACGCGGCCAACGGCAATCTATGGCCGAAATGGCCCGTCTCTGGTATTTGATCAGAGTTTCGGAGAATTATGGACTTGAAACACACAAATTTTTTGCATGTTTTCTAGATGCTTGGACACATGAGAAATCATCGTGCGAGGGTATATCGATCCAATGCCGCCAAAAGACAAAGAATGATGGCGTCTTTCTCGTAACGCAAGGTCAAAAAATAATCGCGCAACTAATTCTCAGTGGGACGGCCTTGAGGCATATGCCAGAAGTTGATCTTGCAAGTTTTCCAAGGAATAAATTCAGGTCAATTAGGAAAATCAGAAAAATCGAGAAGAAGAGACCAGTCGACATGCAAATCAAAGACGTAAATGCAGGAGTCAAATGGGTCAATCTGAAAGCGAGGGTTGTCGAAAAATCAATCACGAAAACGGTCTACTCGAGATTCGGAGGTCGCCTCAGTTTATCGATCGTGACAATTTCTGATAACACTGGTTTTATCAAGTTGCCACTTTGGAACGACCAAATAAATATGCTCTCTGTTGGTGACACGGTTCAAATTAAGAACGGACGGGTAAGAAAGTATAGAGGAGAACTGCAAGTGAGCATTGGCAAAAAGAGCAAACTTAGCGCGCGCTAGATTAAAGATTATCGACTATCCTTCATTCATTTAAAACAAGGCTCTTCAAATGATGAAAGTCGGCATGTTAGTTTTTAAATCAATCTTTATATTATCTTGCGCGTGATTTGTGTTGCCAAGGATTTTTACCCCTCATTTTCGTCGTATTATTCGTTGACCAAGCATTTTATCTGCTTAGCGGTTAATCCTTTAAAACCAAGTTTCTCTACAGTCAATCCTTCTCCCCAATAGTCTGTTTGATTGATCAATGAAGCTAAATCGATGATCCTTTTTACATTTGGCGTAGGTACTCCTAATAGATCAGCTAAAGACGCTAAGGGTACGAGCCCATAGGGAACATCCTCAGTTAAATACCGATTTTTGAGGGTACTCGGCGCGGAAGCTGAACTATGATCCCAATATGGTTTACAATCTCGAATGCTCTCATAGAGATTATTGCCATGCGTATCATACTTTTTATGCATAGCATCTTTCACCGATATCAAGTCGATTCCTAAAGCTTCTCCAACGGCAAGTCTTTCAGCATCAATGATTTCACAGATTCGTGCTACTGAGGGGGAAGCCCCATGGATATAAAATAGAAAATCACCTTTAGATCGTTCAATATACCCTGCATTTAAGAGCATTATGGGGGGATGGAGGATCATATTGGCGCTTGATAAGGATGTTTCTAAGACGTTTGTTGCGGGAGCAAACTGGGGGTAAAACTCATTTAATACTTTAACACTTTTTTCTGTATCCTTTGCTGGAATGGCGGCAAAGGGCACCACTCTTTTTAACCCACTTGCCCTTACTTCTGCTGGCGCAGTAACCCTACAAACGTATATGAGAGTAGATGTTTCAGATATTATTACGTCTTTATTTATTTTCAAATTTTTTAGGATATTGGATAATTGAAGTGCCCCATAATTCCCAGCTTGAATGGTAACAATTTGCCCATCTTCAAGGTAAGGCACACATTCCTTAAAGATAATTTCATGAGCAAAAGCGGGAACTATGATCATTACCACATCAACGTCTTTCATAGCCTCTTCAATATTTGTAGTCGCTTTATTTAATGTGGCAAAACCTTTCCTCGCAACACCGGTTATCTTTATTCCTCCTCTTTCGATAATAGGCCTAATGTTCTTCTCGAGTTTTGGGGATTCATATAAATTGACTTCAAATCCTGCAAGAGATAAATCAGCAGCTGCGGTTTGTCCTCCGTTTCCCGCACCTAAAATAGCAATTTTTTTTGAAGACATTTTAATCCCAACGGCCTTAAAGCGCGTGTTGAGCGTATATGTAAGTATTAAATCAAGCTCTTTTATGCCTTTATTTAGAAGCCATCCAGTGGCCTAAAACTAAAGCGTGTAATCGCTTATCGTAAAATTCAAATTTCAGTCCTTTCTCTATCATTGTCGATTTAAACTTTTAGACTCCTAAAAATATTGACAATAATTAGTTCGCGTGTAATTGATAATATGTGGCCTTAAAATTTGTACCTTAAAATAAATGATATTATTGCCTAAATTAATTATGGAATAGCGGAGTTGAGGTTTACGTTGCGAGCCAAAAAAGATCTCGAGATTGATGCCTTAAACGAAAAAATAAGACAAAGGTTCGTTCAAGTAGAAGAAAGATTCAAGAAGATCCTTAACGAAATCCAAGAAGCTCTGGAAGACATGGCCTTTGAATCAGGAAAATTTATTGATTCAGATGAGACTTTTGCAAACCAATTTGGTGTTAAAGTAACTTCTTTAATTTCAGAGTTGAAAAAGCCCGATAAGATAAGTTTTCAGGATATTGAGACGTATATCAACGCCTTAGACATATTCCAGAAAAAGATAGTGTATTATGGGGCTCGATGGCTTAGAAGGATCGGCCCTAGACATAAGTTATCAGTTAGGCAAATTGAATGGAAAAGGAGGCATGTCCTCAACCTAACTAAGGATCTTAAACTCATTTTTTCAAATAATCGAAATGAACTAAAAAAATGGAAGAGGGCCGAGAATATAGTTCGAAAGCTGACCAAACTTAAAGAGGAAAGATCAGCCAAAAGAAAAGCTCTGGAAGAGGTAGATAGTAGGCTGAAGGAGCTTAAGAATCTGATCGAGAAAGAAAAAAAGAAGACTCAGTCATTTGGACAGGAAGAGGATTTAGTGAAAGCCAGAGAACTCAAAAAAGATGAGGCATCCTTTGAAAAGAGAGTAAAAACAGGGATTAGACATCTCGAGAAACCTGTGTCAAAATCTGTTAGGTTAGTTGAGGATAGATCAATTGTGGAAGATCAACACAAGATTTTGGGGCTTGTAAAATTCATAAGCGATCCCAAAAGAGTTCTATTAGACTTGGAAGACATTAAGACTATTGAGGAAGCTTTGTTATGCCTTCAAGAGTTATTGAAAAGTAAAAGACTAAATCTGAAGAGCTCAAGAAACAAGAAAGGCTTGGAGACTATCTCTGGTATATTGAAGGAGAATAAGATAAGAGAATATAAAAGGGAATTCGACAAGTTTGCTGAACAAAAACGTAAACTGGAAATTGAAGGCGTTATAGGAAAGACAATGGAGCTCGAAGAGATTAAAATAGAATATGAAAAGAAGAACGAATCACTTGATCATAAGATCAAAGAAAAGAAGAGGATCGAGGAGGATATTGCTTCGTGCGAAGAGAGAATTAAGAATTATTCCACAAAAATTAAAGAATTGATTTAAAATTTTAGAAATAGAAAACCTATATGTGGAAGAGTAAATTTATTTAATCACCAAATTGGGGAGTTAGCTTTAGACACGTCGCATCGAAGCGATGAGCAAAACGGTCAAAACGGCGAAAGACCTGGATGCGATAAAGAAATTGCTTCGATGGGCCGTAGGGGCGTTTAAGGCTCAGACCCAATTTTGGAATATGATTTCTGACTGTAGAAATTGCGCTTAGTGGGGTAACTTAAGCATACATTATTTTTACTTTCGCTTTCCTCTCTAAGTATATTGAATAGTTTCCTGAAGAATTTTTATTCTTCTTTCTTTAGCTTTTTTTTCATAGCGTGTGAGTTGCGCTAAGTTTGTTCAGTTGAAAAGTTTAGTTGACTCTCTCTTGGGGTCTATGCATTGGATGATGTTTTCCCGGGATTTGAGCTTGGAGATTTTGTTGTTTTACAAGGTCATGCTGTATTGCCTATGGTTTTTGTTTTGGCCATTCGTAGTCAGTTGCCTCGCGAATGTGGTGGCTTAAATTCTTCCATAGTTTTTGTTGATGGTGGCAACTCGTTTAATCCTTATTTGTTAGCTGAGATTGCGCGTGATCAAGGCGTAGATTATCATGCTGTATTGGAGAAAATCTACGTCTCAAGGGCTTTTACCGCTTATCAGCTCTGTTCTTTGATTTTGGAAAAACTGGATAGTTTTCTGAAAGAAAAGAAGGCTAAGCTTTTGATAATCTCAGATATTACCTCATTACTTTATAGAGAGATTTCTAAAGATGAGGCCGAGGATCTTTTCACTAAGATTTGTGGGAAGCTTTCTGAAATTGTGGCAAGAAAGCAGGCTGTTGTTATTGTAAGTTACTCTCCTAAGAGCGAGTCAGGACGAAGATTACTTTTTGAATCCATCTTGTTTAGAAGAGCAAACGCTTTGGTTAAGTTAAAGAAAAATGGGAAAGCATTGAGTTTTGTTTTGGAAAAACACGCGCGAATTAAACCTTTCAGCATCAACTTTCCAACCGATCATATCCCTTTAACAAATTTCATGGAGGTGCGAAAAGCTGGGAAGGACTGTCCCATCTTATAGGCAAGCCTTAGAAAAAGAGATCAGTCGCTGGAAAGGCTTGCGCAAAGCTTTAAGAGGTAGAGATGTTGAGGCATTCGACAAGATGATGAATGCATGCAGAATGCATGCGTCAGCCGGGGGCATGGCAACGAGGCCTATATTGATCGAAGCTATGCTAATGTCAATTTTGCTTAGCCAGCAGAAAGAACTCATGGAGATTAAGAAAAGTTTTGAACTATTGGAAAAGCGACTTTGTCAGACTTAGATCCGTTCGTGGGTGGCTTTTGGATATTTACCCATCAAAATCTGGCGAAATGATAGTTTGGGTTATCACAGAGAATGGCGAAAGAGTTAGACTTGTTGACAAGTTCGCGCATAGAATTTATGTTTATGGAAGTTTTTCGGATCTTAAATGTTTGGCTGAGATAATCGGCGAAAATCGGGCTGTAGCCGGTTGGCGTTTTGTCGAGAAATATGTTAATCTGATGAATGCTTCTAAAGGTAAAGTCTTGGAAGTAGACGTTCGCGATCATCGAAAAACTACCTCTTTTGCCAGAAAGCTTCTCAGGATTGCCGGATATGAAAAGTTTCGTTTGTACAATATTGATATTCCCATTTCTGAGGCCTACTTGTATGATAAAGAAATTTTTCCATTAGCTTATGTAGTGGCTGTTGATTATGGGGATCGGCTATGGTATGATGTTACTGATTCTGCAGAAAGCTTTGATTACACTATTCCTCCTTTACGTTCTATGTGGCTTAATGCTAACATCAAAAGCAAAGGCGCTATTCAAAAACTGAATGACAAGATAGATAACATATCGCTGGTATTAGATGACGATACGATAGTAATTAACGATGGAAGCGAAGCTGACAAGATTCTAGAACTTGTGAGAGTTGTAGGAGAAGAGGACCCTGACATCGTTTATACTCGTGAGGGGGACTCATTTCTGTTCCCATACTTAGCTTACCGTGCCTATGTTAACGGGGTTTTAGAAAGCTTTGTTCTAAGCAGGGATAATATCCCACTAAAGATGAGGAAAGGCGAGAGCAAAACATTCTCTTCTTACGGAAGAGTTCATCGAAAGGCAGCCATGCGTAGGCTTTATGGTCGAATTCACATCGACGTGAACAACACTTTTATCTATAAGGCTTGCGGCTTGGAAGGATTGTTCGAGGTTTCTAGAACCTGTAGGGTTTCGATTCATAAAGCTGCCAGAGCATCTATTGGTAGCATAATGTCTTCTCTGCAACTTTTCACTGCGTGGAAAGATGATATTCTAATTCCTTGGAGGAAGCGAGAGCCTGAATCTTTTAAGTCCGCTTCAGAACTGTTAATGGGAGATCGTGGCGGATTCGTTTTCGAGCCAAAGATTGGTTTTCATACAGATGTTTTGGAGGTTGACTTTACTTCTATGTTTCCGATGTTGATGCTGACGCGCAATATTTCAGCTGAAACTGTACTGTGCGAGTGCTGCCCAAATTCGAAGTTGACTGTTCCAGAGCTTGGATACAATATCTGTGAGAAAAGACGTGGCATAGTTCCAAAGACTCTAGACTTTCTGTTGAATAAACGTTTGAGATACAAACTTTTGATGAGAGAAGCTTGCGATGAAAGACTTAGACATATATACGACATGCGTCAAACTGCGTTGAAATGGATTTTGGTTACTTGCTTTGGATATTTGGGTTACAGAAATGCACGTTTTGGGAAAGTTGACGCGCATATCGCAGTTTGTGCTCTTGCTAGAGACATATTGTTGAAGACTGCTAAGTGGGCTGAAAAACGAGGCTTTGAGGTAATTCATGGCATCGTGGATTCTTTATGGCTAAAGAAGAAAGGGATCTCGCATAAAGAAGTTAATGAGTTTTGCTGTGAAGTTTCAAAAGCTATGGGTGTTCCCTTGGGCTTCGAGGGAATATATCGTTGGATTATTTTTCTTCCTTCAAAGATTTTGGAAGGAGTCCCAGTTCTTAACAGATATTACGGCGTTTTTAAAAACGGAGAAATTAAAAATAGAGGAATTGAGGCAAGACATGCAGATGCGCCCCATCTTGTTCGTAAAGCTCAAATGGATATGATTAGGAAACTTAAGGCGGCCTATAGCCTTGAAAGTTTTAAGGCAAAAATTCCTGAAGCTTTGCGAGAACTAAGGAGATATTGTGATAAATTGATCAGCAAACAGGTAGATATAGAAGATTTATTAATCGCGAAGCGACTGTCAAAATCTCCATCGGGCTATATTCATGACGTCTTTCAAGCAATTGCTGCAAAACAGTTAGAAAAGGCTGGATTTGAAGTTCATGCGGGGCAAACAATTCAATACTTGATTGTTAATTCGAAGAATAAAAGGCCTAACAATAGAGTTTTAGCCGCAAAACTACTCAAATATGATAATCAATACGATACTGAAGAGTATTTGGACATGCTCATATCTGCGGCAGAAACCTTGTTTGTTGTATTCGGATATCCCAAAAGCAAGATTCGAGAGCAGGTTCTGAATCAAGAAAAACAAATCTTGTTTGGCTAGGGTTTGCATTTTTCTTATTATATATCTACTAAATGAGATAGAAGGGTTGAGGCATATTCGCCCCTGCCCAAGGAAAACCTGATCGTAATCATGCCTTCACCCACTCTTATTATCTTGAAGTTCTTTGCTATTAGGAAGCTTCTCCTCTTTACGGAATACGTGCTTAATTCTGGCATCTTTGGAACATGAAATCCTGGCATCGTAATCCACTTTGGAGTTTTGCCCTCGATAAGATTTTTTTTAAGTTTTTTGTTAAAGATAAGGGCTTGATAGGCGTGAGTGTAAATCCTAAGAATTCGTTTGGGTATCCTCCTTAAAGCTCCGGCATAGTCGTTTGGATACTTTTTTAGATGATGAAGCACTCGCTTCTCGTACCAAAAGCTTCTTGGGATGTTCTCAATACTTCCCTCCTCTAAGTAGGGCTGAGCCTTCTGGATAATTAACTTGATTCCGTGTTGTAGATCACCATCTCTGATGGCACGACCGATCTTGGCATTACTTATGCCAAACCTCTGAGGGCCGAAGTAGTTAGGTATGCCTTTAGAAGTTACTTCTTCCCCAAACTTGGTCAGGCATTGATTTGTATCTTTTTTGGACTTTGAGATATTGCGTATTGTAATTGTAAAGCGATTTCCGATAGCCTCACCTAAGTTTATCCGTTCGTCTGAATATTCGAAGTCCTTAAGATATATATCATTGAGTCGAAGGCGAATTAAGCTACCGACATTACCTTTCCATAGAGAGACTCGCTGGGATGTAAGCGCCCTTTTATCTTTCATTCCCGAAATTCCAAAGCGCTTAAGGGATACGTGTATCTTTTTACCTACGTAATTGAGAGCTCTTATCGTATCCCAGTTTTGTTTAATTAGTGTAAAATGAAGGTAATCCTTCTCTTTTTGAATTGCGCCTAACACTTGATTTTTTACCCGTTCTAGTAAGCCGTATCTGATTTCGCAAACTCGATCCTTCCAGATCTCCTCTACGATAAAATCATATGGAAAAGTTCTGATCCTTCCTCCTAAATGAAACCCATTCTTTGTCATTGAAAAACTAATGACAACTCCCTATTGGCTCGTCTCAATTGAAACAAGAATTAAACAATTTTAGCAAAAAGTTTTTATCTTAATCTTCTTGCTTACTCTCATAAATTATTTAGGTAGAGTGTTAGGAGGTAGTTTAATAATTGGCTTATCTTGCAGGACAACCATTAATAATATTGAAAGAAGGGGCTTCAAGAAGTACTGGTAGAGATGCAAAGAGGTCAAACATAACTGCAGCAAAAATAATAGGCGAAGTTGTCAAAAGCACACTCGGACCACGGGGTATGGATAAAATGATTGTGGACAGCCTTGGCGATGTTACAGTAACGAATGATGGTGCGACAATTCTTGATGAAATTGATGTACAGCATCCAGCTGCAAAAATGATGGTCGAGGTAGCAAAGACTCAGGATGATGAAGTTGGAGATGGCACAACTACGGCGGTTGTAATAGCATCTGAATTGCTAAAGAGAGCGGAAGAGCTTCTGGATGATAAAATTCATCCGACAATCATTGTAAGTGGTTATAAGAAAGCTAGTGAAAAAGCTATGGAGATATTAAACTCTATGGCTGTTCCAGTTGATTTGGAGGATAAAGATACTCTCAAGAAAGTCGCTATGACATCAATGAACAGCAAAGGAGTAGGGGCCGCTAGAGAACTTTTCGCTGGCATCTCATTAGGCGCAATAAAACAAATAGTCGAAAAAAGAGGAGAAATAAGCACAGCGGATATAGATAATATTCAACTTATAAAGAAAGAAGGGAAGAGTCTACTCGATACACAACTAATTAAGGGCATGATTATAGACAAAGAAGTCGTACATCCAGGAATGCCTAAGAGGTTAGAAAATCCGAAAATAGCCTTGTTGGATAGCGCTCTTGAAATTGAGAAAACAGAGTTTAGCGCGGAGATAAGGATCACTGATCCGAACCAAATGAAAGCGTTCCTAGATGAAGAATCGCAAATGATGAAAGATATGGTCGACAAAATCAAATCTTCAGGAGCAAATATAGTTCTATGTCAGAAAGGCGTAGATGATACGGTACAGCACTTCTTGGCAAAAGAAGGGATAATGACTGCTAGAAGGATAAAGAAAACAGATATGGAAAAGCTCGCGAGAGCTACAGGTGGCAAGATTGTTACTAACATTGATGACTTGACGTCAAAAGATTTAGGAACTGCAGGCTTAGTCGAAGAAAGAAGAGTTGGAGAAGATAAGATGATATTCATTGAGAAATGCAAGGATCCAAAATCCGTAGCAATATTAATCAGAGCTGGGTTAGAAAGGTTCGTCGATGAAGCTGAAAGGGCTTTAAACGACTCATTATCAGTGCTTGTAGCTGTTGTAAGAGATCCTAGGATCGTTGCAGGAGGGGGGTCTATTGAAGCTGAAATTGCAAAAAGAGTCAGGGAATATGCGCCTAAAGTCGGTGGAAGGGAACAACTTGCTGTGGAAGCTTTTGCTGGGGCCTTGGAAACAATTCCTAGAACATTGGCTGAGAATGCTGGGCTTAATCCCATAGATACAATGGCAAGCTTAAAGGCCGATCACGAGAAGAAAGACGGATTAGGTGCAGGCGTTGATGTTTTCAGTGGTAAGATAAAAGACATGATGAAAGCTGGAGTTGTTGAACCATTTAGGATTAAACAACAAGCGATTAAATCTGCTGTTGAGTCGGCCTCTATGATTTTAAGAATAGATGATGTAATAGCCGCTGCGAAAACTCCATCGCCTCCTCCAGGAGCGGGAGGTCCTGGCGGCATGCCAGGTGGTATGCCAGGCGGTATGCCCGGAATGATGTAATGAAGTAAGAGGAGAGTGATTATTCAAAATGTCAGCTGAATTAGTACAAGCAAATATAGGTGGCCAACCTGTATTAATATTAAAAGAGGGCACTTCAAGAAGTACCGGAAAAGATGCACAAAAGTCCAACATAATGGCTGCTAGGGTTGTAGCCGACTCAGTAAAGTCTTCTCTAGGGCCTAAAGGCATGGATAAAATGCTTGTGGATGGTTTTGGTGACGTTACTATTACTAATGATGGAGCAACAATACTTAAAGAAATGGATGTAGAGCATCCAGCTGCAAAAATGATGGTTGAGGTAGCAAAGGCACAGGATGATGAGGTTGGAGACGGAACTACTTCTTCTGTCGTACTTTCAGGGGAACTCTTGAACAAAGCAGAGGAATTAATAGATAAAGAGATCCATCCAACAATTGTTGTGGATGGCTATAGAAAAGCATCAGAGAAAGCTCTAGAGCTATTGGAAGGAATAGCAGTTAAAGTAGATTCTAATGATAAAGACGTTCTGAAGAAGGTAGCTATCGTTTCTCAGATAAGTAAATTGCTAGCCGACTATGCAGATTTTATATCGGATATAGCTGTTGATGCTATTCTTCAAGTGGCTGAAAAGACTACAGACGGATATAAAGCAGAAGTCGACGACATTAAAGTAGAGAAGAAACCTGGAGAATCTATGAGTGACACTCGATTGATCAAGGGATTAGTTTTAGATAAAGAAGTTGTTCACCCCGGTATGCCCAAGAGGGTGGAGAATCCGAAAATAGTTTTGCTGAATTGTGCATTAGAAGTAGAAAAAACAGAATTTGATGCAAAAATAAACATCGAGAATCCTGAACAGATGAAGGCATTTCTCGACGAAGAAGAGAACCTTCTCAGAAGTATGGTAGAAAAAGTTCTGGCGACAGGAGCTAACTTGGTAATTTGTCAAAAAGGTATAGATGATATGGCACAACATTTCTTGGCAAAGAAGGGAATAGCTGCAATAAGAAGAGCCAGCGAGAAGGATATGGAAAAGCTCGCGAGAGCTACAGGTACCAAGATTGTTACTAACATTGATGACCTGACGTCAAAAGATTTAGGAACTGCAGGCCTATTCGAAGAGCGTAAAATTGGTGACGATAAGATGACATTCATAGAGGAATGTAAAAATCCAAGAGCTGTAACAATACTTATTCGAGGAGGAACTGAGAGAATAATAAATGAAGCCGAAAGGTCTATACACGATGCTCTATGCGTTGTCAGAGACGTAGTTAGAGATCCCAGAATAGTAGCTGGAGGGGGAGCCGTTGAAGTCGAGTTGGCGTCTAGATTAGAAGAATGGGCTGAGAAGGAATCTGGGAGAGAGCAACTTGCTATTAAGGCATTTGCAGAAGCTTTGGAAATAATTCCAATCACGCTGGCGGAAAACGCTGGACTGGACCCGATAGATATGATAGTTAATCTAAAATCTGATCATGAAAAAGGCAAAAAATGGTCAGGAATTGACATCTTCGATGGAAAAGTCAAAGATATGTATGGTCTAGGCGTTTACGAGCCTGCGGCAGTAAAAGAACAAGCTATAAAATCAGCCAGCGAAGCTGTAACAATGATACTGAAGATAGATGACGTCATTGCTGGTTCGAAGTCTGAGGCCGGAGGGCCACCATCTCCCCCAGGAGAACCTGGAGAGGGATCAGAATTCGAATAAACAAATTTCCCAATTTTTCCCTCTTTTTTTAATACCGAATCCTTTCAAATACTAAAGGTTTTTAACTTATATCGGGTTTTACAGAGATAATTCTTTCACAATAATTACATACTTTTTTACAAGATCACATGCTTTGCATGGTATCTGATAAAAGAATCTAATATAATAGTTCGCACTAATAAGTGGTGTAAAATCTCATTGTCAAATAGCCGATTAGTTGTTGTTGATGTTAACCTGTGCGTTGGTTGTCAATCTTGTATGTTTGCATGTGCTAGACGCTTTGGAGAGGGAGGTCTTGAAAGATCAGCTATACATGTAGGTTCAGCAGGAGGGGTGGAAAGGGGCTTCATTGTCATTACTTGTAGAGGCTGTCCTGATCCTCCTTGTATGAAGGTTTGTCCAACAAGTGCGCTTAGGAAAAGACCTAGTGGAGGGGTAATATTAGACCCTGGAAAATGTATCGGATGCCAGAATTGTGTAGATGAGTGCACTGTAGGAGCAGTGTTTTGGGATGAAGAAATGAATAAGCCAGTTATATGCGTGCACTGCGGTCTATGTGCTGATTTCTGCCCATATGGTGTATTGAGATTAGAAAAATCTGGAGGAACATAATAGCATGATAGAAGGCGATCCTTTAGAAAAAGTATTGCACATTGATTTATCCATAAGAAGATCTTGGGTTGAGAATCGGAAAGAACTTTTTGAAAATTATGTTGGCGGTGTTGGAGTAGCAACAAATCTTCTGAATGAAGAGTGCAGAATTAAAACAGATCCTTTAGGGCCAGAGAATCCAATAATATTTGCAATTGGTCCACTTAATGGAATTTTTCCTTTAGCCTCCAAAACTGTATCGATGTTTAAGTCTCCATTAACCGGCAATTTAGGAGAAAGCCATGCGGGTGGAAGGAGTGGTGTTGCTATCAGGATGGCTGGATACGGCGCTATTGTAATAAAAGGGCAAAGCGATGAACCAGTCTACTTAGCAATTCATGGAGATAGAGTTAATTTTAGAAACGCATCAGTCCTCTGGGGGATGGGAAATAGCTATTCTGTTGGGAGAATTTTAAGAGAAAGAGAGAGCGGATCAGGTCTCAGAACTATTATGAGAATAGGTAGGGCTGGCGAAGAATTAATTTCCTATGCGAGTTTAATTACAGAAACATATAGACATTTTGGTAGGCTTGGTTTGGGCGCTGTTTTTGGTAGCAAGAAACTGAAGGCTTTGGTCATTTCTGGAAAACGCTCGCTTAAAGTTAAGGATATGAAGCAATATAGAACTACCTATAATAAAATATTCGATACTTTAGTAAAATCTCCGGCTATGAATAAATATCACGAATTAGGTACTCCGATGAATGTCAATGTTTTAAATGCTATAAAAGCTCTGCCAACAAAAAATCTTAAAAAATCAGAATTTGAATTTGCTAATAACATTTCGGGCGAAAATTTCCTTAAGAAATATTTAGGGCGACGTGTAGCTTGTGCACACTGCCCTGTAAGTTGCATACACTTGGCAGCATTGAGAGAATCATACAAATCTGATCCATATTTCTTCAAAACAACAATGATAAGCTACGATTATGAGCCAATATATGCTATGGGCTCTATGCTCGGAATCAGTAATCCTGAGGGAGTGTTAAGACTTTTGGAGGATATCGAAATTCTCGGATTTGATGCGATGAGTGCAGGAGTGGTTTTATCATGGGCTACAGAAAGTCAAGAAGCTGGGTTGATTTCAGAAAAAGACACTCTTGGTATTAAATTCAAATGGGGAGATTTCAAGGGATATTCAAAAGCCTTGAGACATATAGTGAATTGCGAAAATGATTTCTATGAAGCTTTAGCACGTGGTGTTGATTACGCTTCATCTAAATATGGAGGAAAAGATTTTGCTTTGTCTTTCGGCGGTAATGAGATGGCTGGGTATCATACTGGCCCGGCTGCTTATATAGGATTTCTAACCGGTGCAAGACATAGTCATCTAGATAATGCAGGCTATAGCTTGGACCAGAAATCATTATCCTCCAAAGAAAAAATCGGGCCAGAGGAAACAGCAGAAAAATTACTTTCAGAAGAGATCTTTAGACAAATCCTTTCCTCTTTAGTAGTATGCTTTTTCGCTAGAGGAGTCTATTCGCTTGAAATTGTTACTGAAGCATTGAGAGCCTCAGGATTCGACCTTGAAGAAGATGAATTAATGGATTTGGGACTGAAAATTCTAAAAATGAAATACAAATACAAAACTGAAAATGGCTTTGATGAGAACAAGCTAAGAATACCAAAAAGGATCTTTGAAACACCCTCGCCCTTTGGAAAATTCTCTGAGAAGTATATTCGACAAGCTGTGTCGGCCTATTTTAATAAATTAATTTCAGATTAAGAGATGAGTAATTATAAGGAGTAATTATGGCGAGTTTCACCAGCTTTACTTCTGGTTAGTTAGTGTCGCCTACAACACTAACACTCAACTTCACTGAGGGGCGTCGCCCCACTTTGCTGAGCTCTCTCGGAGGTAGGCTTTTATTGGCGCTCGCCATTTATGTTTTGCCAAAATGGATTGTTAGGATAGAAAGATCATAATAAATAAGTGATAGAAATATTTTGCCGAATAAAAATTTTCAATTCTTTTTTTAATTAACAGATGGTCATGTGAGCGATGGATCTAGAAGAAAAGTTAGCATTAGTAACAAAAGATCTTAGAGAAGTTGTTACTCTTAGAGAGTTAAGGGACTTGATTGAGACCAAAAAGCATCCAAAAGCTTATTGGGGTTTTGAATGTTCAGGTTTTATGCACCT
Source organism: uncultured Candidatus Bathyarchaeia archaeon (assembly GCA_964346435.1). Classification (GTDB taxonomy): domain Archaea; phylum Thermoproteota; class Bathyarchaeia; order 40CM-2-53-6; family RBG-13-38-9; genus JAOZGV01. The sequence continues at coordinate 15,960 of CAYFUV010000083.1, forward strand.
GGGAATGGGTCTTGTGTGCGGAAATAAGATCAGAGACTTTGTAAATGCAGGCTTTGACTTTACAATTTTTTTGGCCGATTGGCATTCTTGGATAAATAACAAACTTGGAGGCGATTTGGAAAATATTAGGATATGTGGCGATTACTTCAAGCATTGCTTTACTGGACTTGGCGTTCCTGAAGATAAAGTAAAATATCTTTGGGCCTCTGATCTGGTAAAAGAATCTGGATATTGGGAGAAAGTTATCAAAATAGCCAAACAGAACTCTCTTCAAAGAGTGTCAAGAGCTCTGCCTATCATGGGTAGGCAACTTGGACAGGTCGATATCGATGCCGCTACTATTTTTTACCCATGTATGCAGGCAGCTGATATATTCCAAATAGGTGTAGACGTTGCATGCGCAGGAATAGATCAAAGAAAGGCACATATGTTGGCTAGAGATGTATCCGATAAATTAGAGTTCTGTAAGCCGATATGTTTACATACGCCACTTTTAATGGGTCTATCAATTCCAAAAAAGTCAACCAAAGTTTATGATGAAGATTCAAACCTTAGTAAACAGATAACGACTAAAATGTCCAAAAGTGTTCCCGGCAGCGCTATATATATTCATGATTCTCCAGAAGCGATAAAGGAAAAAATTAATAATGCATATTGCCCCCCTAAGGAAGTCGACGAGAATCCGATAATTGAAATTATTAAGTATATAATTTTGCCTAGAAAGTCTGAATTTGAAGTTTTAAGACCGAAAAAATTTGGCGGTCCAATTTCCTATACCAACTTCGAAGAATTGGCAAAAACCTATCGTAGTGGATCCATACATCCTTTAGATTTAAAAAATAGTGTAGTTGAAGCCATCATAGAAATCTTAGAAAACGTTCGAATTTATTTTAAAAGAAATCCAGGGCCTTTAAAGGCAATGGAAAAAATTGAAGTAACTAGATAAAAGTGATGAGCTACGCCAAGCTTTCTCAGAAAGTACGAAAAAATTGAGAAAACTTTGAACAAAATAGCATCGAATTCTGAGAAAGGCATTCCTATTATAGTTGAAGGAAAAAAAGATAAGCTTTCTTTGAGACGATTGAAAGTTAAAGGAGAAATTATATGCCTCAAGTCTACTAGAGGGAATTTATCAGATCTTTTAAGTACCATGAAAAATTTCAATGAAGTAATAATACTGACAGATTTCGATCGCGAGGGTGAGGAGCTAGCGAAATTTTTAGAAAAGGAACTCGAATCAATGAGAATTAAGTCAAACTTTTCGTTATGGAAAGAACTGAAAAAAATTACGAGACATGACCTGAATGCAATAGAAGGACTTGCTGGGCATTTTGAGAAGTTAAGATTAAAAGTAAAAGAAGAATGTATTTGATAGCTTCCATAAAATAAAGAATGGGCCGGTAGTTCAGCTTGGTATGCCAAAGGTCATTTGGGCTAAAGAATATCCGGTTTGCAAGGACTTTACCCATAATACCGGAAGGTCGCGGGTTCAAATCCCGCCCGGTCCACAACAATAATGCCATTAAAAGAAGGTACATTTTGCATAAGCCTAACGCACGCTCATGAGTTCGAATCCCTGCGGGGCCGCCAAAAATTTTTACTACTAGTAAGCAAGCGTTAACGTTCTCAATTTTCAAATATATTAATAACGCGCGCGCTAGTTAGGTTTCGATTCCAATCTATTTGTGTGGAAAACTTCGAACGGATTAAATAGACTTACTGTCACATTTTCCCCTTGTTTACGAACAGCACCCGGAGGTAACACCACGAAGCCATTTGCCTTTGTAAGTAGTGTGAATAGTCCGGAGCCCCCTAACCTCTTTTCCACAACCTTCGCCACGTATCCTCCATTATTCCTAGTTAATTGAACGGTTCTAATAGCACTCATATGCGGTCTACTTCGAATCTCGGAATCGAGTTTAGCTATAACCTTAACAAAAGGCTCCTTAACGTTGCACAACGTCTTAAAGAGCACTGGCGCAACATACAAGCTTAAGCAAACGTAAAGGGATCCTACATGGCCGGGGATCATGAATACTGGCTTACCATCAACTAATGCCAAGCCGCTAACTTTCCCAGGTGAAAGCTTAACTCCGTGAAAGATCATTTTACCCACTTCCTGAAGAGCAATATGAACTACATCCTTCTTTCCTGTAGAAGCCCCGGAAATTACGAGCAACGCATCATAGTGTTGGCATGAATCTCTTATCGCTTCCTTTATCTTATCGACATCGTCTAAGATTATGCCTACTTGGTCAACATGAAATTTGTAAGCTTCAAAAAAACTTTTTATGAGCATGTGAAAGTTATCTGGGTAGCTTGAACGATTATTGTTAAACTGCTCTACGATTTCATCTCCAATTGAGAGAACGCCTATTCTCGGCTTGCGGAATACCCGAACCCTGCTATTGCCCAGCTGAAGCAGCAATCCAATATCTTGAGGCCTGATCATATGCCCCTCCTTGAACATCACCTCGCCCTTCTTCGCGTCCTCTCCATGAAATATGACCCTATCCCAGGACTCAGATGGCTCAGTTACCCATATGTGCTCTCCATCGATTTTTACAGATTCGAAGCGTACCACCACATCTGCGCCTTTTGGAAGAGGGGTTCCCGAAGAAACGTAGGCGGATTCGTTTTTTTTAAGCGAACACTTAGGGTTTCCGTTAGGAAAAAACGTGCCAATAACCTTGAGCTTGACTGGTTTTTCCTTGCTAGCGGCAATAATATCTTTAGAACGGAGAGCATAGCCATCGTAGAATGCCACATTAGATGGAGGAATATCAAACTTGGCGGCTATATCCTCTGCTAAGACCTCACTTACCGCATCTTCCACTTGGATGACTTTTAACCCCAACTCTATATTAACGCTGTTGTAAAGTCGTTCAAGGGAGTTTTTAAAATCTAAATAATCTAATTTAATCAACTTACTCAACCATTCCTTATAGATCGATTAATAACTCGACCTTTAAATCTATTAAACAAGCATATGCTATGTTTCAACAATATTGCTTTTAATTAAAACCGTAAAAGCGCGTTTATATAGCCGTTATATCTATATTAAAAATATGCCTAAGCTATCTAGAAGGGACTACACGAAGCTTATGGTTATCGGTGGAACTTTAGCCGCTGTAGGTAATGTTTTTTCTGATCGTCGAATAGAGGCACTTTTAGAGAGCAAGTCTAATCTGCTTACAGGAAGTAGCGCGGGCGCTACCGAAGTTGAACCATCGACAATGAAGGAGAAGTGGATACCCACAACCTGTTGGATAGGAAAACAGGATTGTGGAATGTTGGCTCGACGAGTTAATGGCAGGGTTGTAAAGCTCGAAGGTCATCCTGATCATCCTCGTAATCGAGGCGGGTTATGTCCCAAAGGGGAAGCACAGATTATGGCGTTCTATGATCCCTACCGAGTTAAAGCCCCTTTAAAGAGAATAAATGAGAAAGGAAAACCGGGAGAATGGGTGGAGGTCTCATGGGATGAGGCTCTCACACTCGTCGGCGAGAAGATTAAGGAAGTGAAGGCGAGGGATCCTAGGCTCCTCATCTGGCAGAAGGGACGAAGTAAGGCTAAGGATTTCTATGATACCGCCTTCGTAAATGCGTCTGGAGCTACTAAAATGGGTCACGGAGCCTACTGTTCCGATGCAGCGTATCGGGCGACTGAGTACACAGTTGGGTTCCACGGCGGTATTCACCCAGACTTCCGCTATTGTAAGTACTTGTTGAATTGGGGTTGGGGAATGATTGAAGCTGGAGGAAACAAGCTCTGCTGGATTACATGGAACCGACAACTAATAGAGGCAAGGGAACGAGGTATGAAGGTTGTAACCTTGGACCCTCGAAGACAGGGGGCAGGGCAACATACAGATGATTGGTTGCCGATCAAGCCTGGCACCGACCTGGCGTTCTTCTTAAGCATAGCCAATCTTCTTGTCGCTAATGGTTATGTCGATGAAGAATACCTAAAGAAGTATACAAATGCACCCTTTTTAGTAAAAGAAGACGGGTACTTCCTGAGGATAGATGAAAAAGAACAAATCTGGGACAAATCTACAAACTCAGCCCAACCCTTTGACACATTAGAAGTCGATTCAGCATTGGATGGCAAGTACGTTATCAATGGTGAAGGAGTCAAGACAGCTTTTCAAGTCTTCACAGAGCACATAGAAGACTACACACCGGAATGGGCCGCTGACATCTGCGACTTGCCCGTGGAGACGATCAGAAGTATCGCTAAGGAGCTGGGAGAAAACGCGATGATAGGCAGCAAGATCGTCATAGACGGCGTAGAACTACCTCACCGTCCTGTTGCCGCCATGGCTTATCACATATCCCAGCAGGAGCTAGGCTTCCAAGCTTTCCGCGCTGCATTGAGCGTATTCATGCTACTTGGAGCTATCGAGGCGGTTGGTGGAATTAGGGTTGACTTCACAAGAGGGATTCATAAAAACTTTAAGAGCTTAGATAAGATCGAAATAAAGGATCCACCTTATAACATCTACTTGAAGGACAGTAAATTCTATCCGATCAACTCTGCGCTCCCCGGCGTGGTTGCACAGGCCATGCTTAACCCAGAAAAATATGGAGTAGACTACACTCCTGAGGTAATGATAACTCATCATGCAAACCCAATCCTATCCTTCCTCGAACAGGATCTTTTCTTTGAGTCGTATAAGAAATTCAAATTCATAGCTGCAATCGATCCTTGGATGAGTGAGACAGCCGACTATTTCGCAGATGCGGTTCTTCCCGCAGCCACCATCGAAAAATATGAAGGTCCCTTAAACGTCACGGATCAATACAACGACGCGACATCGATTAGGGTGCCCCCGATGGAGCCTCTCTTCCAATCAAGAGGAGAAATCGATATATACACTGATTTGTGCGAGAAAGCTGGCATCCTTTACGGTGAAGGGGGATACATTGATCAGATCAATAAAGCCCTCAAGTTAAAGGATAATTACACATTAGATGTGAACAAGAAACCCGATGTCAGAGATATCTTTGACCGTTGGGCAAAGTCAAAAAACATCGAAGATGGTATACGATTCTTTGAAGAGAAAGGGGTAAAGGTGTCCCCCATCCCTGTAGACAAATTTTATGCACCAGCTTGGGATCCGCCTTATGGAGGAATCACACATAGGCTCTATGGAGAGTCTCTTAAACACTATCAGGACGTGATGAAGGAAAAAGGTGCTGATGAAATCTATTGGAGGGATTACACCGCGCTGCCTACATGGAGGAACCCTACTATGGAAGAATCTCCTCCTGAGTATGATCTATACCTTATCTCTCACAAGAAGATCGAGTTTAAACAGTCAAGGACAACATTCATTCCCTTACTTAACGAACTTGGGCCAGAGCAGGCTCTTGAGATAAATCCTGAGGCAGCTACTGCGAGAAGCATCATGGAGGGAGATGAAGTCTGGGTTGAATCTCATAATGCTGTGACGGATGAAACGAGGAAGATTAAGGTTAAGACAAAGTATATTGAAGGCCTCAGACCGGATACAGTGGCTCTTCCACATCATTATGGTTTCTGGGTGCATCCTCGGGCCAAGGGAAAAGGACCCACACCGAACTCGATATTCTACGCAGGGGAGGGCTACATCGTGAATACCGCTGATCAATCATTCCACGTAAAGGTGAAAGTGTATAGAGGATAGGCGGTAAATGATGGTTAAGTACGGATTTGTTGTTGACCTCAATAGGTGCACCGGATGCCAGGCTTGTGTGGTAGCCTGCAAGGTTGAGAACAATACGCCTAGAGCGGCCTTCTGGATGTATGTCTTCAAGTGGGAGGAGGGCAAATACCCAGATGTGAAAGTCAACTTCTTTCCTAGACCATGCATGCATTGCGATAACCCGCCGTGTGTAAAGGTATGTCCAGTAGACGCCAGATATAAGCGGGAAGACGGCTTCGTATTGACAGACTACGAGAGGTGCATAGGATGCAGGTATTGCGAAACGTCTTGTCCATATGGAGTCAATTACTTTAATTGGAAACCTCCAACGGACAATCAATACTATGATTGGAAGAATAATGAAGGAAAAGATGTGTTTGGCACTGGAAGCATAAAGGAGTACGCTGATGGAAACATACCACCATATAGAAACCCAGACTTTTCATTAAAGTATGGTCAAGAGAAGAGATTAACCGCTGGTGCCGGACATTTCACAGGTGTAATGGAAAAGTGTACTTGGTGCGTACACCGCGTCGAGAAAGGCCTATTACCTGCCTGCGTGGTTAGTTGCCCGGTACAAACACTTCACTTTGGCGATCTGGACGATCCATCCAGCGAGGTTTCAAGGCTTTTAAAAAAGAGACATTGGTTCCACCTTTTAGAGGAAGTTGGAACTAAACCGAGGGTATACTACACTGGAGGGCTTCCTCCATCACACTATATTCGTCCGATGCGTAAGGGGGTGAATATATGAAAAGCGAAGATATGGCTGAAGAAGTAGTGTTGCGTCCACTTCTTCGAACAGGGAAGAGGTTATACGCTTTTCTAGCCATTCTGCTAGCTGGGGTCATATGGCTCCTCTTTGTATGGCGAACTCAATTGACTCAAGGGCTAGTAGTCACTGGAATGCGCGATCTAGGAACTATGGGAGGAGCCCCATGGGGAATATACATGGTGAATTTCATCTTCTTCATAGGCATCTCGAGTGCTGGAATAGCGATAGCGTCGGTCATACGTCTCCTCAATAAAAGAGAGTACATTCCAATTGCTAGGATGGCCGAGCTTATTACGATCTTCAGCCTAATGGTAGCAGGCCTTTCCGTTATATTCGATCTCGGCAGACCCGATAGGGTTTTCAACCTAATCCTACACTACCCAGAAAGGATTGGGCAGTCGCCCATTATTTGGGACATAACCGCCATCGCCACCTACCTGATCTTTTCTCTAGCCTATCTTTACATGGAGATGCGTGAAGATCTAGTAAGGGTTATGGACAAAATCAAGTTTCGTAGGCTCTATGAATTGCTTTTGCCCATGTACGTGAAAGGTGAGCGGAGTAAGATCAAAAGGATAGTCTGGTGGGCAAGTCTCTTTAACTTACCAGTTATGGTTATGGTCCATACCATAGTCGCATGGATCTTCGGGTTAATGGGAGGTAGACCTGGATGGTACAGCGCAATAATGGGACCATATTTCGTGGCCGGCGCCGTCCTTTCAGGAGTAGCATCAGTAATAGTTGTGGCAGCAATTTATAGGCAAGTGTTTAAGTGGCACAACTTAATAACCCCAAATATCTTCAGAGGATTGGGGCGCTTTCTAGCCTGGGTCACGATCATATACCTCTATTTCGTATTTGCTGAGGTATTAACTGCGATATACGCCAGTCCATTATCTGATCTAAGAGTCTCCGAGGCACTATTCCAACTCGAGTTTGCTTGGCCCTTCTGGTTACAGGTAGGAGCGTTACTCTCAGCTTTTATAATATTCTTTCTACCTAGTGTTTACTCGAAAGCCTTCAGGATAGGAAGCACTGTATTCGCTTCAGCTCTGGTCCTTGTAACTCTCTGGGTGACAAGGTTTCTAATAGTGGTTCCTTCCCTCACACGTTCCTACCTTCCCTACCCAGTCGGTAGTTATACCCCAACCTGGATAGAATGGTCTTTAGTAGCTGGAACCTTCGTCATAGTCATTCTTCTCTTCGCGCTATTCACCAAACTTCTCCCAATAATTCCAATCAACGAGATGAAAGAAGTATGATAAGATATATTCTATCATTACTGAGCGTCAACTGGAATTTGGAGGCGTGGAAGTCGGCTACATCTTGGGCGGGATGGATAATACTTCTGATAGTTGAGATTCCTATATTGCTGTTAATCCTAGCGGCCATACTTGGGAGACCAAGGAAACTGAAAGTAGCAGTAATATTCATCACCATTATAATAGTACTGTTCGCAGGTTTTATCGCAGCTACTTGGATATTAGGATCGATCACATCTTTCTATGTTTCCTAAATAAGACGGATAGCAAAGAAGAACACGATGATGGCGAAGTATTGGATATCTTAAGAAAGGGAAAAAAATGGAATGTCAGTACTTAGAGCTTTCTAAAGTAGCAGAATTACGAAGTAAAATGTATGGATTACTCAGCTCAATCTACTTGCAACCTATTGACAGATATTTCTTGAGACTGATAAAAGAACTAGTTGGATCACATCTAGAAAAAGGATTAAACGAGCAAATCCCAGAAAAGGTTTACAAAGGGCTCGAAGGGGTAAACGAATACCTTAGGTTAAACAGTGGAGTGCCCTCCGGTGTACATGAAGAGCGCTTAGCTTCTGAGTTTACAAGGCTCTTCAGAGGCATAAATAAGTCCTACTCCCCTCTACCACCATACGAGTCCGTTTATGAAGAAGGTCTCTGCTTTGGCGAGTCCACTGTTGAGGTGTCTAAAGATTACCGCAGCTTCAACCTAAACCTAGGAGACAAATTCAAGGGCGAACCCTCCGACCATATCAGCTTTGAATTGGACTTTATGCGGCTTCTATGCGAGAAAGAAGGCAAGGCCTGGAATAACAATGATAGAGAAGAGGTTTCAATGTTATTAAAGGCTGAAGAACGTTTTCTTAATAAACATCTCTTAAAGTGGATTAGCAAGTTCTGTGAGAATATTCGAAAATACGATAAACTAGGCTTCTACCAGAGTTGGGCAGATGTAACTGAAGGATGGATAAACTTCGACCACCAAGAGATCGATAACTACAAGACCATGTTATAGCGTGCGCGCGAAAAAGAAAGGAAAAAACATAATCTATAGTCTCACCGATAAAGGAAAAAATGGCATAGACAAAGCCTGTAAATATTTTTGTTCGTCATTCGGAGAAATATTTAAAGAATACAAGTAAGATAAAAGAAAATATTTTTTATTGGTAAATATGTTCTGGGGCTCCAATCCCTACATCATCAAATCAACAAATAGCAGCATAATTACAATTCTACAAAGCAGAGCGTGCAACGTACTCGTTTCAGAAGTGGACGCTAGCGCGCGCTAACTAATTATCCTAAATAAGTTAACGGTATCAAAATTAGGAATAATTTTGTACCCGATTTTAAGTGCAAAAACGCTTTGAATCCCGCCCGGTCCAATAAAAATTAGTTTGCGCTAATTTTAGCAAGTTTGAAGTATAAGTTAATAATAATCGATTCAAATTAATGAGATTCAAAATTATCTCTTTTGATGTCGAAGGCACTTTAGTCTCACATAGATTCAGTGAGTTTATTTGGGAAAAGGAAATACCTAGATTATATGCTGAAAAAGTTGGCATCGGTATAAATGAAGCGATTATTTATATTAAGACGGAATATGATAAAATTGGCGATGGAAGGATAGAATGGTATGATATTAGGTACTGGTTTAATCGTTTTGGATTAAATGATTATCAAGAATTGCTTAGTAAGCATAAAGACAAGCTGTTTAATTATCCGGATGTTGAACCAGTTTTAGAAAAATTAAGTAATAGATTTAAACTTATTATAAATTCGAACTCTGCAAGGGAATTTCTTAATTTTGAAACTGAGAAAATAAGAAAGTATTTTCTCCATATTTTTTCTGCGCCCTCAGATTTTAGGCTAACTAAAAAGACAATAGGTGTTCATCGAGAAATCTGTGCGTTCTTAAAAGTCGAACCATCAGAAGTAATCCATATAGGAGATAACTGGGAGCATGATTTTGTAGCACCGAGAAAAATTGGTATACTCTCTTTTTTTCTAGATAGGACAAAAAAGCGGCGGGGAAAATTTATCGTGAGTAACTTAAGAGAGTTCGAGAGAAGTATAGCACAAATAGCGCCGCTACTTTAGTAGATTATATGCTATAGCACCTTTAATAACACTTGTTTGAGTAACCAAACCTACAAGCCTCCCTTTTTTATCCACGATTGGAATTCTCTGTATTCCGGTCTTGATCATTGCCTCTACTATTTCCTTTAGCGTAGTTTTTTCATTCCCTTTTATCAAGTCTGCAGTCATTAAATCCTCGACCTGAAGATGGGAAACATCGGAGCCGGCCAATGCAATGTCTCTCTGTGTGATCATACCAATTACAACATTATTTTTATCTATTACAGGAAGGCCGCCGACGCCATGTCTCATCATCTTTAGACGGGCGAGTGCTACTTTACTTCCAACCTTTATCACATGAACTTTTTTAATCATTATATCCTTTGCTAAAAAAACGCTCATAAAATCAACTTATCAAGATATGATCCAAAAAATATTATTATCCAAATCTTCTAAACCAATTATTCTAGATACGAGTATATTTTATCGAAAGCTCGCCTAACTCATCTTACTATGAGTACGGGACAAGGCGCATGATGGCTAACTTTGTCGCTCACACTTCCCATTAAAAAGCTTTTGACTGCGCTCATACCACGGCTTCCCATTACTATCAAATCAAACTTTTCGTCCTTGGCAATCTGGATAATCTTATCAGCCGCTTGCCCTATTTCGAGCCTTCCAACAGGCTTAATTCCACAATCTTTCGCTACTTTCTTTGAAGAATGAAGTATTTTTTTCCCAGCATCTTCTAAAGGTTTAAAGTCTACTATGCTCGCCTCAGCGCCGAATAATATCGGCGGGGTTACCACAAAAATGATCGTCAATTCTGATTTGAATTTTTTTACAAGATCGCACGCAAGGTTTACAGCTTTTTTAGAGTATTCGGAGCCATCAACTGGCACCAATATTTTATTAAACATAAGTAAACTCGCCCTCTCACTATAAACAAATTATTGGATAGAATGTTAAAGCTTTATTCTTTAGGAAACTATCGATCATACCTCTCTCTTGGAGTTATGGTATAGTAGATATTAGAATAATTTCAAAAAAAAACAATTTTAATCTTTAATAGCCTCTAGAAGGCTTGCAACATTCCAAAGTTTAACGCGAGTATAGGGAGGCATATTTGGGTCTTGAGAGATTTCGTCTAGTATGCTGATTGCATTAGATGCCCTCACCGCTAGGCTATGCTCCGGTACCTCCAGAACATCTATAGCATTTTTCGCGGCTCTTCTAATATTCCTTGGAGTGGTTGTGTCTTGAGAAACGTTAGTGAGTATCTCCGCCGCTTGTCCTATTCTTTTCTCAAACTCCTCTTTTCTTTTTGAGCGAGACATATCCTCCACCTTTAATTGATATAATACTAATAGAAATGAGAACGTATTTTATATTAACGTCTCTTAGTACTTCGCTATACCTCTCATTTCTTCCTAAGATGAAGTTTTTCAAATATTTAAAAATTAACGAGTTTAACTAATTAGAAATTTTTTCTATTATTCTAATAATGGTGTGCTGCGTATATATCTTCTTAGACTAATCCCAAAGTACGCATGCGTTAGTCAAAATCATTTAAGCATTTTAGCTGATTATCAAAGATGAAACATTAAAGTGAAAAATTCTATTCAAAATCTACTAAATGAGTTCAAATCACGATGCCCGCACCAAGGTACCCTCCCCCCCCCAGATATATTAACTCGACTCACATGACGCAAACGGTTAAAGGAGTAAGGAAGGATAGAAAGAGGAAGGAAAAAAATTAATCCTCTAGTAGTTCTAATGTTATTTTATCCGTTAGTGCTGGAATTGTAATATGAGCTTTCCAGTTAATACCAACTATTGCTTTTCCTATTAAGTGTGAACTAAAATAACATTTTATTTTTAGTTTGACTCTAGGTTCTAATTTTTTTCTTTTCATTTATTCTGACCTCTACATATATAGGAAATGTAAAAATTAAATTTGTTTAGAAATGAAAATTGGAATGCCAAAATTCTATTGTCCTGCTTAAAGAGTATGCGCGCCAAAATTGGTTAACAGTTTACGAATGAGGGTGATTATGTTAACGCTATGCGTAATGTGCGTCACTCGGCGCGCGCGCTTCCTCTTTCGACAAGGGTTTTAATTTCTTCGTAGCCTTTTTGTCGAATTCAATGAATTCCATGGCGATTTTTTTGAATTGTTCATAGAATTCCTTAAGTTCTTTCTCATTGAAGCGATTGATTACTAGAGGGTTATATATCCACTGTGCCCATCCTTGGCAACTACTGAGAATATATCGATCCATTAAGGCTATTGCTTCTACCATGTCAAGCCTATCTTTCGGACTCAGAGATTTTATTTTTTTCAATTGCTTTGTCTTCACTGTTATCCAATCTTGAGACACTCGATACGCACCCCATAGATTTTGATGCCAAACTGCCTTTTAGTCTACCTATGCAATAGCGCGCGCCTTATGCTAAACAGAGACAGAATGAGAACGGGGAATGTCTTCACAAAGGGGTTTAATTTTTCTCCAATAACATATTACAAAAATGATCTGACAAATTAGTCGTTATTAAGATGCCTCTACATCTAGTTGATATCTATATATATTTTCCACATTCAACCTTATGGTCCATGTCTCTTCTTGCGGTAGCCCCGGTATCGTAAGCTCGTATCGTCTTAGATACTTGCAGACCACCATCCCATCTGCACGGATATTGGTCTTATCTATTATCTTCATCTCATCCTCTGTGTAAGTCTTCTTAGGGCTGGCAAGTTCCAACCTCAGCGAGCCTCCTCCATCCCATTTAAACTCAAGGATGATATTCTTCACCCCAGATCTAAGCTGGAGGCTGTAAATTATAGGTCTTATGAAGCCGTAAGTAACAGGTCCTTGAATACTGTACATATGCCAGACGCCTCCAATGATCCGATATCTCTAGATCTCATGATTTCGATTTTATGTCGCTCACGCTAAAATATAGTATAGAGTTATAATTAAATATGATACCTAATGACGTAACTTGTCATATGTAGATAAAAGGAGATGTTGGTTTGGTAAGAAAAACAGAAGAACAAGAACCACATGACAAAGCTGTGGCCGAGATTGCAATAAAGAGGTTTTCATTCCCAAATAAAGGTCATCCAAACTGGAAAACCTTCACAAATCCTAATGGAGAACATAACAAGGGTATCAAGAAGAATCAAGAATCAGTGTATCCAGATATAGTTGTTGTGGATATGGAGAAGAATGTAGCGAAAATGATAGGCGAAGTTGAGACAGCTAGCACAGTTAATGAGGAGGAGTACGATCAATGGAATGAATATTCTTCTCTTTGCCGTAACTTCTACTTATATGTTCCAAAGAATCATGGCTATGATGCTAAGAGCATTCTTGACTCCAAAAGTATTAAATACTCAGGCCTTCGGACTTATGAATTCGATTCTCAAGATAAGATTTCTATAATTAATGTCTAACATCGATCGGAAGTTATTCTTTATTTATTGCTCTTTCCATCAGTCTTGATATAAACCGAATTATGGCTATGACATTTACCAATTTGAATATCCAATAGCCAGAATAGAGCCTTGAAGCGCGCGCGTTTACTAATCCTATTCCTAATATC
>CAYFUV010000084.1:0-7339 GCA_964346435.1 uncultured Candidatus Bathyarchaeia archaeon
ATATAGAAACTGCGAAAGCAGTGTTCACGAATCCTAAAGTCAAAAGCAATAACCAGTAATTCCAAGGTAATGAAATTTTGATAGATATGATAGATGGAGCCAGGAAGATGGATGCAAACAAATTCGAATATAAAACTAGCGTATAGTTTGGCAAACTATTTAAAGCATCTTTGGAAAGTATTATGAAAATAGCATATGCCAGTCCAGCTGATAAACCTATAATTGAGCCAAGTATGTTCAACCCTTCGAGACTCCCATTTGAACCTACGATCAACACAATGCCAATGAAAGATAAAAAAAGAGATACCATTGTTCTGGCCCTGATCTTTTCTTTCAAGAATGTCGCTGCGAGTATAACGACGAATATTGGAGCCATATAATTTAAGAGGACGGCTTCGGCTATTGGAAGAATTTTCATGGCTTCGAATAAGAGGCCCCAACCGAGACATAATAAAACTCCTAGAATAAACAGTCTTCTCAAAGGATAATGATATCGAAAATACTCAAATTTCCCACTAATTAAGATGCCAATCAAAATAGCTACGGTTGCAAAAAAAACTCGGAAGAAAGCTATGACATAAGATGAAAAAGGAATAAGGTTCACGATTACTCCGTTAGACCCCCAAATGATAGCAGCTACAGCGACTTCCAGGCAACCAATTATTCTAATTCTTTCGAAAGACAATAAATCACTAGCTTTTACGTTGCACGAGCACTTTCAATACTTGAACAAATGTTTTAAATAGTGAAATTTTATTAAAATTTGAGAACGCTCAAATTTTGAGACTTATTCTAAATGAATAGGTACTTTAGCGAGCTCAATGGTTCAAGAGGATATCATATGAAAGTAAAAGTTATTTTTTTTACCCATTTACGTCAAATAACTGGTTTAAAGGAAGCCGATATCGAGTTACCTGAAGGGGCGACCATCATTAACTTGTTCGAGGAATTATCGAATCGCTTCGGAGAAAGAATTAGAAAATATTTTTTCGATGAGAAAACTGGAAAACCCCGGGGGTACATTCTCCACATGCTAGACGAAAAAAATCAATTTATCTCATATAGAGAGGATCTCAATACAAAACTTAAAGGAGGAGAAAGATTCGCAATAATGCCCCCTGCTGGAGGAGGATGAATAAACGCGCGTTAAAGAATATGTCGATACGTTATTAGAGTTGCCCTGTCTTTACAATTTAGAATGCTTGGCGCGAACTATCTAAGCCAGAGAACGCCCACAGTTTGGGCAAAAGACAGCTTCCACGGATTTGGATGCCCCACAAAATCTGCAAGCATTATCAAATGCTCGTTCTAGGATCTTTCTTCGACGCATCTTCTTTCTAATTTCAAAATATTCATCCGAGTTTGCGAACTCTCTTAAAGAATCCATTCTATTAAAGTGTGTAGGATGAGTACTAAGAACTTCTAGTAACGAATTCAACGTTGTATTGGTATCTACTATTGGGCCGCCAACAATCTTAACAAACATTGAGGCTACAACGTTCAAATCATCAGTTACAATTAAGCTAGCTCTATCAGCACTTAATTCAGATTCCCTATGCCAAGACATCAGCGCTAATCTCATTGGTATCGAAAACAATCGCATACCAATAAGGGAACCAGAAAATTCTACACCACGTTCCAGAAGTTCTGCTACTGAGTGATAAAATAAGTGACGGCCCTTTATATGCCCCATCTCATGACCCAACAGACATCGTAATTCATTTTCTGATAGATAATTCAAGGATTGATCGATAATTATTATTGCTTTGGAGTCAATCTCTGTAGTAAATGCGTTCTTTTGACCTATATCGCCTAATCGCACTTCTGGTAAAGAGTCTAGGGACATAATGTCTGCGCATTCTTCATTAAGCGACTCAATTTTATTATGAAGTTTTATCGGTTGAGCTATTTTTGATAAACTATTTACTGTTTTTTTCAATCTTGGTTTAATAACCGTTGAATGTAGTAAATGGAGAAGTGGGCCAGTTTCCTCAAGTATTTCAAAAGCCTCCTTGTCTCCATCAGTTACGAAGTCTTCAATAGTTAAATCGAAATTTGTACTTTGCCTTAAGCATAATTTACATTTTTCACAAAATAACTTTTGAGTACTGTTTTCGAATCCGCAATGCCTGCAGATATTTGTCATTTTATACCCGCCTTAAGATATGTCGTAACCTATAACTTTCGTGAAACATCCTAGAAAAGAACAGTTATCTAAATCTTTAGGATTATGCTGGAAAATCTTAAGTTGGTGGTCCCGCGGGCCGGAGTTTCATAGGAAACATATAGATTTCCTATTTTGAATTCGCCGAACCAAGCAATGGTTCCCCAGCGACACTCCGGTTTCAACTGTAAGCTAGGTAGGCTGTCAAACCACGCTCTAGGCATGACTCTACAGCGTCTCCTCCTACCAAGGATTTTTGGTAGGATCGGAAGCTCTACCAAGCTGAGCTTACGGGATGAAGGAATTTCCGACATCTTACCGCGGGAGTCGCGAGACCAAGATTTCAGTATAATGTGCAGTGAGATAAATATCTTACGCCAAAAACATGATTAAACGCTTTAATCTGAAAGCTTTTCTCCCAAGTATGCCGCCTCGCGCTTAATAAGAACTCCCTTTTTCTCCTCTTAACACTTTAAGTATAGAAATGGCCCGCATTTTCTTTAGATCAATTTTACTCCAAACAATCCCTCTAGGTTTTGCATATCTTGCACGTGTTTCTATGACTTTATTGGGCGTTACTACTAAATCGACAGTCAAATCATGTTCTTCGAATGGAATTTTATCAACTATCTGTATTTCATGAACGGTTGTGGCCACAATCACGGAATCTTTAATTACTCCTACTTCCCGAAGTATTCCAAACTCAATATCCCCATAACCTTCACCCTTTCCTAGTCTGGTACCATCAGGAGATACGGCAACAGATCCAATAACTATTAAACCGATTTCAGGAATTTCCCCCAATTTGACGATTCTTCCGTACTTAAATGCACCTTTTATTGTCGACGCGTAATCAACCAGATTGGAAGGAATTGTTTTGGGATCTAAAAGGATAAATCCCTTCCCTAATCGGGGCGTAGGCATTAAAAGTACCTTGCCTGAATTTAGAGCCGATGCTCGTACCGGTCTTTGAGGGGAGTCAGGATTCACTTTAATTATTGAAGATTTTTTGAAAATATCTAGTTCTTCAAGATTTCTAGAGGCTTTTTCTGCGCCCACAAAATTCGGTATACGCCCGTGAATCGGCTTAGGAAATCGTGATATCCCTTTTTCTTCCATTATTTTCCAAATTCTGTCTCTAAGTTCATTTTTTGATAAGGAATTATTATTCAATGATATGCCCTTCAATTCAATATGGCACACATGTTAATGAAAAAGGACAGGCAATTGCAACAGAATTCTGCGAGCCTTTAAGATTAATACTAATCCAATAATTCTAAAATCTTCTTGTAAATAAGATCACGGACTTTTCTAAAATTTTCTTTTGGAGTCTTATAAGGATCTTCAATATCCCATACAACAATTTTATCCCTCTTATCTGAAGGCAAATTGATCAATTCCTCCCCTATGGACTTGTCCATTAAAACAATCTTGTCAGCCCAATCTATCAATTCTGATGAAAGCCGCTTTGGTCTATGATTTCTAATATCTATACCTAATTCATCCATTATTTCTACCGAATCTTTTATTATATGTGGATATGGACTAACACCTGCACTCTGAGCTCTCGCATCTTTATTTTGACTTGCGGATTCAAAATTGAATAAAGCCTCAGCCATAGGACTTCTACACGTATTTCCGACACAAACGAATAATATTCTCAATTCCTACCCCATGGATCGGAGCGGATTCTAACTCAAGATTTGCAGATAAGCTTTTCTGCTATTGAATTCTTATCGGCGCGCCCTTGAATGAATTAATAAGGATTCAGGAAATAGAATTCATTTAGGCGCGCGTTTAGGGCCATGAATCCTTGATTTCTTAGACTTTGAAAAATTCGTCAAGCATCCCTGAAAATTTTTGTAAATACCTTTTATGCAGAATTTAAGCAATAAAAAGACCAAAACTGCCCAAGCTATGACTATATATTTTTCGTAACTTTTTGGCAGCCTAAAACATTCCGAGGACCGCCATGGAGACGTCCTTCTAGATGATAGTCCTGGCATCTATAAGCGCCAGAATTTAGGAAGCTTTTTTTCACTGTTAAGAATTTTTAACAAAACCATGTGAAAAAAGGGTTACATCGCACTACCTAAAGGACATCGATAGAAATATATCAGTAAGGATTCCTCTTAACTGGGAAAATAAATCAACATTTTTTTAAGGTTATATCTCTACTTATAAATAGCTGCAAGCAAGCACCATGAAATTGAATTCAAGGTAAAAATTTGAAATGAATGACATTGAAGAAAAAATTAGCGAAATACTGAGAAATAGAAAGATAAAATCAATTAGCGATAGTAATTTGACTCGTACTGCAGTTCTAATCCCTTTGTGCAAGAGAAGTGGGGATTATGTTATTTTTTTTACTAAGCGACTAGAAACCCTGAAACGACACGCAGGTCAGATCTCTTTCCCTGGCGGCATATTTGATGAAAATGATATAAACGTTCAGAAGACAGCGATTCGAGAAACTTACGAAGAACTCGGGATTGATGAGAATAATATTAAAGTACTTGGGCGTCTGGATGATTACGCCTCGTTGTCGGGATATCTGATATCGCCCTTCGTGGGATCAATACGATCAAATTGTAATTTTAAAGTAAATAGAAATGAGATTGAGAAATTAATAACGATCCCTCTTTCTGATTTAATGAACATCTCTCCAAGGGTGAGGATCAGATCCCATCAAGGAGAGTCTCATTTGATATATTATTATGATTATCGAGATCAGGTAATATGGGGCGCTACTGCAAGAATTTTGAAAAGTTTTCTAGAACTTATAGCACACACACAGAATTGATGTACCATTAAAGATCGAGCGACAAAATAATTAATTAAGCTAATCATTTAAAGTGTGTGTTGATAAAAAGATATCGAAATGAGTTCGTATTGGAACCTGGGCGGATGGTTTAGCATGGTTAGAATCCTCGGCTTACACCCGAGGGGTCGGCGGTTCAAATCCGCCTCCGCCCATTTGTATAAGAACTGAATTGCGATAATTTTCTCCATATTAACGTAATCTAAATGCGCACCCATAAATCCAAACATTCTTGTACTTTAAGTGAAAAGTTGTTGAAGTTTAGTAATATCAGAGCTGTTTTATTCGATCTCGATGAGACCTTAATTGATTCTTCAGTAGGCCTTAGTGTGGCTCATCTGGCAGTAGCAAGAGAACTTTTTGAATATATGAAAAAGAAGAGGATTAAGGTCAATTTGGAAAACATCTTAGAAAAGATAAAGATGATTGATGATTCAATGAATTTGATTTTAGAATATGACAGGGATAAATGGTGGCAAATTTTACTAAACAAACTAAATATAGAGCATAGACTTAAGCCAGAATTCAAGAAGATTCTAACAAGTAAATACTGGAGTTCATATGCTGATTTGATTAAACCATATGATGATGCCATCAGCACTTTAAAGCATCTTAAATCTAAAGGTTATCTTCTCGGATTAATAACTGATACTGACGGTGTTCCAGGTTACAAGAAAGCACGAATTAAAAAATTGGCCTTTTCTAAAATTTTTGATGCGATAATTATCGCTGGGGAAGATACCAAAGATACGAAGCCAAATCCAGAGCCTTACTTAATGGTCGCAAAATTACTAAAAGTGTCGCCTAATGAATGTGTGTTCGTTGGTGATAAGCCATTCACCGATATCGAAGGCGCATTTAGAGCGGGGATGAAGGCTATTTTGGTTTATAGGAGAAAATGGAATAGAAAGAAATACAGTAATCCTGATCTAATTGTAAATGACCTAAATCAACTTAGAGCTTTTTTGTAAGATTTTAACTCATTTTTAAAATTATTGCGTACGCTTTCGATTTCAAACGATGTATAACTCCTTTGGGTAATTGGTCAAAATATCATACCCGTCATCAGTTACTAACACGCTGTCTTCAATTCTAACACCAAATTTTTCTTCGAGATATATGCCCGGCTCAATTGTAAAGACCATCCCATTTTTAATTCTTGAATCATTTTCTTTTGTAATATATGGTGCTTCGTGAATATCGAGGCCAATACCGTGTCCTGTCCCATGAATATAGAACTTCTCAAATCCATGCTCTCTCATTACATTTCTTGCAGCCTCATCCAATTCACAAGCCTTAGTATCTGGTTTCGTTGCTAATAGGGCATTATTCTGTGCCTTTGCGACTACTTCATGCACTTTCCTTACTTTTTTGGGCACTTCTCCAATAAATATAGTCCTAGTCATATCAGAACAATACCCTTTATATTTTGGACCCAGGTCGATCATTATTATATCTCTTTTTCTTAACCTTCTCTTGCCCGGCTCGCTATGAGGATTCGAACTATTTTTGCCAAAACTTACTATAGTCTCGAAGGACATTTTTTGTGAACCTTTCTTACGCGCGAAATATTCTATTAATCCAGAAATTTCTAGCTCACTGATTCCAACTTCCAGTTCTTCGATTATATCGTTCATAATTTCTTTTGCGAGATTTCCAGCTGTCATCAAATATTTTACTTCTAAATCGGACTTGAAAATCCTTGATTCCTTCAAAATATTAGAGGCTGGATAGAACTTAATTCTTGAAAAAGAATTTTGGATCTTAATAAAAAATTTTGTCAAAGTTCTATCTTCTAAAGCGATTCTTCCTTTAGATAAGTGCAACTCCTTAACAACATTATTTAGCGCAATTTCAAAATCTTCCTTCTTTTTCCATACTCTGATATCTTTAACCCATGTATGTTTTGAGATCTGTCTCTCATACATTTCCGGTACTATAAATATCGATTCGCCATTTCTAGATAGAATCGATAATATTGGTCTATCCTGGGCTGATGGCCAAAAACCAGTTAGATAATACATATTGGCTGAGGGAAAAAGCCAAAGAGCGTCTATATTTCTAATTTCCATTACTTCCATAATTTTTTTAAATCTTGATTGAAATACGTTCAAAAAAGTTCACACCTTAACCGATTTTTTGTCGCATACTTTTTAATAAGAAACACCAAATATTCAATAGCATTTTTAATTCGAACAAAAATTCATCACGCCACTCCAAGAGTACACTCTGTGGAATAGATCCCGTATTCTTTTTGAGTTAAAAATCTGAAGAGATTAATGGGTTAATTTAGAAATGTAAAAATATGATTAAGAAAATCTCTTTCGGATACATATTTAGCGATTAAGGGCCTT
>CAYFUV010000085.1:0-12047 GCA_964346435.1 uncultured Candidatus Bathyarchaeia archaeon
GTTCTATTGTTCTTTTAGGATTCTCTAGCCTGTAGGTTGGTCCTTGAAAATATCCATGATCTACGGCCAGCATGACCGTTCGTCCATCGGATTTGATTATTCTAGATAAACGGTTATTAAAACCCCAATCCATTTGAATACCCCTTGCCTACCTCTATTTCGGCCGATTCTATAAAAATTTTTTTTAAGCTTCAAGACGCCCAAAATTTCTTTGTAATTATATTAATACTCTATTCCCTTGCGAGCTTGAAGTCTTTTATCATATGGATGCTTAATCTTTTTCATCTCCGTAATTAAATCAGCCATCTCAATAATCTTTGGGTCGGCCTCTCGGCCCGTTAGAACTACTTCGACATTCTTTGGTTTATTTTTCAAAAGATCCAAGATTTCCTCCAACTCAATCAGGTTCAATCTCACCGCATGAGTAATTTCATCCAAAATCACTAAATCATACTTATCTCCCAAGATGGCTTTCTTAGCATGTAGGAAAGCTCTCATGGCCTCTTTTAGATCCTCCTCTGTTGGCTTTTTCGAGATAAATCTGCCTGTTCCATAAGAGGCGAAATCGAAATCCTCAACATCTTCCAAGGTAATGGCACAACCATCTCCTAAATTGCTTCCTTTTAAGAACTGTATGAAGCAGACTTTTAGACCCCTTCCTAATGCTCTTGCAGCAAGTCCAAATGCGGCTGTTGTTTTTCCTTTTCCATTTCCTGTATAAAGTTGTATGATCCCTTCCTCTAGTTTCACCATTTTAATCTCAAATCTTATACTGAATAATTATGGGGCATAAAAAAAATTAACATATATGCTTTAGAGAGCGGTAAATTGATTTTAAGATTTTATCATAATTAAATAATTATTGCTATGATGATTATGAGTAATCATCGTCTAGATTTCTCTAGATAAGCACTGTAATAATTTTTAATATTGTATCGCCAATGACTAATGTCAGAAGGTACCCAAATGTTATGAAAACAAGTATGGGTAACAATGGGGTTATCCATACATTTCTTGATAACTTCTTATTCGGGTATTTCTTCAAGAACGCACCCACCAAATCCTTTTCATCATTTTCTATCCTCGTAATGATCCTCAGCCTTTTAGAGGCGCCATCTCCCTTGCTTTCAACCTCCTCAAGCGGATAGAAATGCTTCTTGCGACGAAGGTCTTCCAGAGATATCTTATACCCTGAAATAAATGCCAGTATTTTTTTCGAATAGGATTCCTTCTCTAATCCAAAGAAAAGGTCCTCTTTCTTAGAGAACACCCAAATAATATTTCTTGAAATAGTGTAAAGTAAGACGAGAGAAGCTGCCAAAAAGGAATTTATCAGAACGGATAAAGGAAAAAAAGGATACGTAAATTTTGTAATGAAGCTTGGGTAAGTGGGCATAGCGATTCCTAAGCAAATGAGCGCTTTAACATCAGCACCCCCAATCATCCCTGTATAAAAGCCAATAAATGAAATTATTGCAATTATTAGGATTGAGAAAATAGAAACCATTAGTAATTCCTCTTTGAGAAATACTCTCGAAGATGTAAGGCTGATTGCGATTGGAGCAAAGGCGATCCACACAACATCCGTGACTTCACGGGTCTTAAAATCGCTCCATGAACCATATGCCAAAAATAGCACACTCGAAATGACCGCCATATAGTCGATAAGTAAGATCATAAAAATCTCCGTCGTAGAATATTGCGCGCAATAATCAACAATTTTTCATTCTTTTAATTGCGCCAAATGAGATTGCTATGGAAAACGCGGAAATTAAAGCGGTTGCAAAGACTGAAGAGAATTCTGGAATCTCGGTTGGATCTAGAACGATCGTCTCCTCAACCTTTCCATATTCTGGGATATATATTGTGGCTGTGACTGTACAATTCTCGTTCGTAACTTCTTTTGGGATTAGCCATTTCACGTATAGACCGCTTGTCGAATTGAGGGCTCCATTATTGCAATCCCATTCAACTTGTATCGATTTAGGATCGACTTCTTTAGGATCGACCTCCGCTACTAGAATACACTCTATCCCCTCATCGTTAGCTACAGCTTGGAGCGGATATATTCGAACAAAACTTGAAAAGAAAGGTAGACCAGATTGCTCCAGATAGACATCATATCCCACAATGCCCGCATCGTGAATGGTGAGGACTACTTGTTGTGGAGTATAACCTGGGGCATCGTACTCAATTGTATGTGTGCCGCCCGATAGAAAAAGCTTGTATTCCCCATCTAAGGATTGAGTAGACCAATCGTCACTAGTGACATGAACCCATGATAAAAGTACGTGTAGCATATCTTTGTCGTCTCCATAAATATTACCGTATACAAGCGCCAATCTGCCAGCTTCTAAGGTCGCCCGAATAACTTCGCGAGCCTTAGTTATGGTTGCCGAGGCACCCTTTGTTTGCACAAATTTAGAGTTGAAACCAAACTCGTCAACTATAATATTATAGTTTCCAGTCCCTAATCCATAGTCCTTGACCCGCTCTCCGGAGGGTAGAACATAATAAAAGTGATTTGGTAACTGGTAACCGGCTGGCTTCCAGCTGTAGATTCCATAAATCTGGAATTCTGAAAATGAGGCGCCTGGATTCTCTGTTCCTATCTGAACCCCCTTTAATGCGCCGAGAGTATCTTGAACCCTGATCGTCAATAGCACTTTTTCAGTCACCTGGGTGGGGGAGCTATCTTGCATAAAAAATACGGCGCCTTCAACACAACCACCCACTTCGAGTCGGATATAAGCTTTAGATACTGTAGGTTCCGCGCCCAAGACGAAATCTTCAGATACGAACAAGAGAACGGATGGGAATACTATCTGGTTGTATCCGTAAGTGAAGGCATAGATATCATAAACTTTCGAAGTAAGTGCTGTCGGGGATGCTCCGAAAAAAATTATATGATCAATCGACCAGTTGTTTCCGGTATACCATATGGTTACTTTAGTTTGCTCTACGCGATACCAGTATGTAGAAGTCGGCCAATTGAGCGGTATATCATCGGTCCGCAAATCAAAAATTTCTCCCCTACCGACCATCGGTGCATCATCCAGCCATGCCCTCAATAACCTACCTGGGAAAACCCATTCGACTGCTTGTGCCGTATTTGTCGATGGGTTTATTTCCACGGACTCAATCGTTATCTCGATTACGCCACCGATCAAGCATTTTATCCTTGCAGATGCGTTGCCTCCGGATGATATCGTTATCGTTATATCGTCCTTCTGGAGGAAACCCCTCAAATTTATTCGAACATAGTATTCGCCGTCTCCCAGTCCATAATCCTTCTTGGCCCATACGCCAGAGTACGTTTTATTATAAAAATCGCTGAATCCAAGGATATAAAATCGCACCTCGTTTCTATCGGCATATGCAACGGTTCCATTGGGAAAAGTATAGTTCATAATGGTTAGCCCCCTTAAAACTCCGTCCAGGCTATATGCTTCTGCAAGGATATTCCCCCCAAAAAGAGCACCGGTTGTCCCCCCGTTGACTGAATTTTCAAGTTGCCGTGGAGTTTGAGGAAATAATGCGGTGACTGTTATGACGCCCCCGCTCTTTAAAGAAACGTTCATGAATTGGGTTTCGGTATATAGAGGTATAGTTACGTAGACATCCTCTGGTTGCACATATCCGAATACCCAGAATTTCAATCTATACGTTCCAGGTCCGAATCCAGAGTATCTGGTTCCATTTACCCAATATGGATCCCAGCTTTTATCTCCCTGGCATGCGCCTGTATACTCGCCTACTAGCGCCTGATCGAGCGCGCCTCCGTTATCGAAGTATGCTTCAACTGTGTAGTTCAAGTACGCTACGCCAGCCCTAGAAAACCAGCCGTTGTCGACTACCGAACGCATTGGGGGGTAGGGAAAGCTTGCATTTATATAATTAAGGTATCCATTAATCCTGGAGCCCCTTTGAAGCGAAAAGTTCGTGAACGTTTTTTGTCCTTTTACCAAAAGTATGTTAGTGGGATGCACAGTGGTCACGTAGGCAAATCCCGTAGCACTGCAGTATCCGGCCGAGCCAGACAAACGGTATTCCCCCGCATATAAGCCAGTAATATTGAAAAAACCCGTGGTGGAGTTGACGTACGACCTCCCCTCTTTCCCTGTATTTTCATCTCTCGCATAGATGATCCCTTCTGAAGTTATTATTCTCCCATCATCCGAATCCTTAACGTATCCATAAATGGAGCCCGGGTCCTCCCTCATGCTAACAGGGATCGTCACGTTTTCACCTATGGCGTTAGGGAAATCGGGCAATCCCTTCGCATCAAGGCTAGTTGCCGTGTAGATGGATGCATTATAAGTCCCAGCAATCATGGGAGCTGAGATATCCTTCAAAAATATTTTCTGCGGAGGAGTAAACGTGGCATACCCAGGGTTGTGCACCTCGATTATAAATGGAGCATAAGATTTGTAGGGATATTGGAGCGCACCATCCTTTACGATATAATAATAATAGTCATTCGTTATTGTAGAGCTTAGGAAAGAAGTTTCGTTTTCCCCAACCCCATTCAGGAACTCTCTGGGCATTAAGATTCTGACCGCCAAACCGCTATTGCTAATTGTAAATTCTATATCGCCTTGAGTCTCGAAAAAAATACCCCATGATTTTGACGGCTTTACGGAAGCGTTTACCGAAATTAAGGAGTTTTGCCACATTTGAGTAACATTTAAGAGAAGGAATAGGATTAAGAAGATAAACATCACATGGCGATATACAACCTTCATCTTTGGCGTTCCTTACTATTGGCTATTTGCTTCATGATATTATAAAGGGAACTATAAATACATCAAATTAATAAAAGCAATAATTAATTTGTGTAACGCAATAAGATTTAGAGTCCTTGCATTCCAAATTGTTTAACAATGTAGATTTAAAGGTATTCAAACGATAATTCGGTGGCCCAGATGGCTAAGAAAAGGTTAAGAAAAAACGCGCCTAAGACTGAGGCCACCCTCTCCCAATCCTTCAAGGAGATCTACCCCCTTAAGGAACCGCATGTCTATTCCGCAATAACCAAAGACCCCGAAACCAAAGGTTCGAAATATGTTGTTATTGAACCGACTCTTCTTGATGATGAACTGAAGACTCTTGAAAGAATAAAAGAAATCTTGTACCAAATCATTGATTTTGACGTGAAACAACTTAAATCGAGAACTGAGGCTGAAGAATATCTTGAAAAAACGATCAGCAAGGTTACTAAGGTTTACAAAATAAAAATGGAACCTGGGGCTATCGAAAAGCTCAAGTATTATCTTGTTAGGGACCTGATCAACTATGGAAAGATAGACCCTTTTATGCACGACTATATGGTGGAGGATATATCTTGCGATGGGCCAGACATACCGGTCTATATTTGGCATAGGCAGAGGGAATCGATCCCAACTAATGTAGTCTTTGAAGAGAATGATCTCAATTCCTTTATAGTCAGACTGGCTTATCTGGCCGGTAAGCATATCAATATCGCAAACCCAATGCTCGATGCTAGCCTTCCAGATGGAAGTCGAATTCAGCTGACTTATGAAAGAGAGGTTACAAGAAAGGGGAGCACATTCACGATCAGAAGGTTTAGAGCCGACCCATTAACGGTCTCAGATCTTATATCTCTTAGAACATTAAGCCCGGAGCTGGCGGCTTGGTTCTGGGTAGTGATGGAGAGAAAAACCAATATCCTCATAGGAGGGGGGACCGCCTCTGGGAAGACTACTACATTGAACTCTCTTTCTGCATTCTTCCCTCCAGACGACAAAATAATCACAATAGAGGACACGGCCGAGCTCAATATTCCACATCAGAACTGGATTTCATCAGTTGTGAGATCAGGGTTTGGTGTAACAACCAGTTCAGCCGAAATCACACTTTTTGATCTACTGAAGGCTGCAATGAGGCAGAGACCTGACTATATAATAGTGGGAGAAGTCAGAGGAGATGAAGCTTATACGCTCTTCCAGGCAATGGCAACTGGTCATGGGGGTCTATCCAGCATTCATTGCGATTCTGCAATGGCCGCATTAAATAGGCTTGAATCGGCCCCAATGAATATCCCTCGTACATTGATGCCAACATTAAACGTTATAGGAATGCAGACAAAACTTCGTATGAAGGATATGTCGGTTAGAAAGGTTAGCCATGTTGTTGAAATAGTTGGTCTGGACCCTGTTTCAAAGGAGGTTTTGACCAACGAGGTCTTCAGATGGGATCCTTCAAACGATTTCTTCACTTATTCAGGTCGAAGTATAGTCATAGAATCGATTGCTGAACGTTATGGTTTGAAAGAGGAAGGATTGAAAGAAGAACTGTTGAATCGCAGACATGTTTTAGAATGGATGGTGAAGAAGAAGATCAGAAAGTATGACAAAGTAGGTGCCGTTGTCAGGGAATATTACGCTGATCCAGAAAAAGTATCGAATAAGGCCAAGGTGGAGTTGGGTGCTTGAGCAAAAAAAAAGCAGATAAAGAGATATCTGGCGCTAACTTTCTTACGGTTCCCTATAATCTATTTGGTAAGAGGTTGACGAGGGCCCTACCCTTTTTTGAAGATCTTAAAGAAAGCATAATGAAGGCAGATATAAAAATAGACTTTCCAACATACGTATCATACATGCTTTTTTTTTCCAGCTTGACCTCAATAACCGTTTTGATAGTTACGCTATTCCTAGGGTCGATGTTCGGGGCGCACTTCTGGATCCTGCTTCTTACAGGATTGGCCTTTTCCATCTTCAGCGGGGTGATGACGTTTACAGCGCTATACGTATACCCCGCAGCTCTGGCGGATTCTAGGAAAAGGTATTTAGACATGGAACTCCCATACTTGGCAACCCATATGGCAGTTCTATCTCAAGCTGGATTGCCCCCGGAAAAAATATTTCGATCTCTATTAATGCTTGATGTGAAGGGGGATAAGAGTGCCTCGGCCGCGGAGGCAAAGAATATCGTGAGGGATGTTTCTTTGCTTGGTTTCGATATTGTGGGGGCCATGGAAAGGGGTGCTCAAAGGTCTCCTTCAAAAAAATTTGTTAACTTCCTGAACGGTTTTATCGCTGTGACCAAGTCAGGGGGCGATATGACCAAATACTTTCTAACTTCAGCCAGGGGGCTTATGGATTCGGCAAAAATAGCTGCCAAAAAATTAACCGATAATTTAGCAACTATTGCCGAGGTATACGTTTCGTTGTTGGTCGTTTTTCCAATTGTTGCAGTGATCATGCTGGCTGTTATGGGAATATTGGGAGGGACTATATCAGGTTTCAGCATACTTATGATAATGTACCTAGTAGCTTACTTCCTTATACCCGCCTTAGCGTTAATCGTACTGGTCTTTCTTGATGGCTTGATGCCGCCGAGATGAGAAAAACTTGATGAGCTTTCCAAGAAAAGAAAGGCAGTTCGTCTGGATCGTGTCTGGAATACTTGGCATCATCCTTGTAGGAACGGCCATAGCTAACGCTTTCTATCTTAAGGCTCCTATGATATTCAGTCCAGATGACCTCTTCTTCATAGCATTAATAGTAGCGTTATTTCCTCCAGCAGCGGTTAACTACTTGGATGGGAGATGGAGAGCAGAGATAGATAGAAGAATACCCGAATTTCTGATAGACCTATCAGAAGCTGGACGAACTGGAGTTACGCTAACCAGAGCTATGGAAATGTCGTCAAAAAAGAAGTATGGGCCATTATCTAAGGAGCTACAGAGGATTGTTACTTTGATCTCTTGGGGCAAGAACCTTGATGAAGCATTGAAGGAATTTAGTGAAAGAGTAGATACTAGGATGGCAAGGAGAGCTGCTGTACTTATAATGGAAACTAACCGTTCGGGTGGTAACGTACAGGTTATTTTAGAAACGGTTAGCAGCCATATCAATGAATTACAGGCTATAGAAGAGGAACGACAGGCTATGATTCGTCCTTATGTCGGTATCGTCTACATCGCATTCTTCATTTTCGTCTTCATAGACATAATGCTGGTTCGTACATTCTTTGCTCAAATAGAAGAGCTTCAATCTCTGATGGCTGAGAGCGGAGGTTTATTCTTTGGTCAAACTGTAAAGCTCTCACAAATACAGCGCATCATGTTTCATCTCGCCGTTGTAGAAGGTTTATTCGGTGGATTGATCGCCGGCAAGATGGGGGAAGGATCAATGGGCGACGGCTTAAAGCACTCTCTTATAATGATGGTTGCTGGGTTTATCATATTCTTTTTCGTAGTATGGCACCCAATTATATGATTTGGGCAAACTTTAGAATTACCTCAGTTAAAGATTTAAGGTGCGCATAACATGCAGATATTGTATGGAAGATAGGGGAAAAGTCCGAAATGACGAAATATAAGGGTCCAGAGCAGGTGGGATATATCAAGCTTGATGCCGACCTAGAAAGATTGGGTCCCACGCTTTGTTACATGGTGACTAATAAAGACACGGACTTGGAAAGAGGTACTTATGTTAAGATCATGAAGGGCGATGACGAATTTTATATTGGTCAAATCATTGACGGCCCATACTTTATGAAGCTAAGAGAGAAAGTTTTTGAAACAAATTTCCTGGTAGAATTGAACGCTACAGCCAGGGGTGGGATTTATGCAGCCGTGCTGGATCGACCCGAGCCAAATACGCCGGTATACCCTCTGGAAGAAAAGTTGGTTCAGGATTTTCTGGGCACTTCAGGGGTCTTTAGCATCGGAAAGCTACTTACTCAAGAATTTGTAAAAATCATGATCGATCCGGTAAGCCTCACCCGCCATATTGGGATATTTGGGACGACCGGCGGCGGCAAGTCGAACACGATTCAAACATTGATGGAAGAGGCTTATAAGGACGATTTCGCGGTCTTGGTATTCGATGTCGAAGGCGAATACGTAATGATGGATGACCCTACCGAACAGCTTCATGACTTGCTTGATAAATTTAACTACAAGCCCAAAGGAGTTGAAGATTTGGATGTTTACTTGCCCTATCCTTCATTCAGCCATAGAAAGGACGCTACTAAATTCAGCATATCCTTCCAAAATATGGACAAAAGGGTGTTGGGTGAGGTTTCAGGACTGGACAGAATGGAACAACTATATTTTTTGGACCTGATAGAGAAAGTTGAAGCGGTAGCACCAGCCTTTAGGAAGGTTACCTTAGATGCGGTAATAGAGCGCTTGAAGGGAAGGCTTGAAGCTCAAGCAGACAATCCAACCATGCCAGGATACATTGCAGAGGCCCATACGAGCCTTTATAGCAAGCTCGTGTTCGTTCAAGGCTTGAATATTGTCAATTCGTCCGCACCTTTCTTAGATGTTTCCAAAATTATGGTTCCTAAGAAGATTTCGGTAGTAGATCTTGGCGACGCATCAAATCCGGTCAGAAATATAACCATCGCAAATCTATTGCACGAGATCTTCAAGTATAAACTGGCGCACCCAGATTCCGCCAAACTTCTGATCGTCATAGAAGAGGCGCATACTTTCATAAGCAAAGAGAGAAGGGAGGATATGATGGCGACTCTTGGGCTTGTACTGGAAGTTGCTAGGAGAGGCAGGAAGCGTGGATTATGTCTGGGAATCGTTACACAGCAACCAGCGCATCTTCCTCCAGAAATTCTCGAACTATGCAATATCAGAATCATGCATAGGATGAGTTCAACGGTGAATATAGATGCGCTTAAGGGATCTACAGGCAATGTTCCAGAATCGCTGTGGGATCTTCTGCCATCGTTGGGTCAAGGCCAATCGATCATTGCCTCACCGAGCTATGCGAGGGCAATTATCGCCCAGATTAGGCCAACGGCTTCGAAGAGGTTGGCTACAGAATATAGCCTGCGTGAGCGCATAACCGCGCGTGCTCTGTAGCGCATGCCATCTTTCTTTTATTTTATGAAATAAATCGCAAACTAAGCCCCTTATCTTTTACTCCGCCCGATAACTGTCATCGAATGATAAAAACAGTACTTGCATGCACATTTCAGTACATTTGGAAAACTTTAGCGCACGCACGTCAATAAAGGCCATGAAGGATGCCCTTTAAGAACAGAATAATGGAAAAAATTTTTTTTTGGAAAATCTCGCTTCAGACTTTGATCGGAGGAGGTTTTCTCATGGAAAAAATAGACATAATGGCGGGATTTTGGGAATTAGTATTGTTTTTCATCTGGGGCATGGCCACATATAAGCTATTGATAAAGTCGCCTTCCTTAGGACTTATGATGAGTGTTCCGATGTGGTTTATGGCTACGTTACTGATTCTTGTAGCAGGATTTACAATTAACGCAATAGCCAAAGCTATGAAATGATAGCGTGTGCTAATCAGGGGGGTTCTTCAAGTTTCTGCATGAAAGTAGGCAATCCAATACTCCTTACTTCAGATTCTCCTTCATATCTAAACCATATCAGAAGACCGATTATATAATAGCCCTTTGCTCCCGGCTCAGTTTGCCAATCATTTCCCCCCACTTGGCTTGCTGCAAAATATAAATATTTTGTGGAATTTGAATCGATAGTTTCATTTTCGAATGCAAGAAGAAGAGCCGATGAACTTTGATTCGATACTATGAATCTTTCTCTCTGGTTTTCTGGTTGAGCAGTAAAATGAAGCATTGTACAATTGTTCCAAAGGTATATTTTCTTATTAGTGGTATTGTTTACCAATATTCGATATAGTGTTTGGTAGGTGCTATGATTTTTTACATAAGCCGAAGTAAAATTCATGTCTAGTACTTTATATTGAAAATTATCATGATCCGCTGCTATCAAAAGCGAGAATCCACCGCCCCCCGCCCCAGCGCCATATGAACTTAGGGGTGGATAGACATAGCTGAATTGCCTTCCCCGCTCGGTACAGATAACTATTCCATAGAGATGCATAGTACTATTTTTTAGAGTACTTTCCGCATTGATTTTTATAACATGCCCTTTTTCCCCTGGTAAAATATCTCCGTTTGTGAAGCCGTAACCGCCCATAATGATTTGCTCATCGAATAATCCCCAAAGCGTCTCATTTTCATTATCATATATATAGATTCTAACAATACTTGCTGTTTCATGTGCCTCATTATTCATGATAATATCGAACTTGTAACCAGAATCTGTTGATGGATTGTTTATGCCTACGATTTCGAGATCTTCGCTTATCCTCTTTATATCCCATTCGACCATCTCTTCTCTGGCTTGTAGATATCTAGTCTGATATGCGTCTATTGCTTTTACTGTTATGATGGCGGCTAGTAGGAGGGCTATGAAGAATACCGCTCCCATGGCTGTTCCGACCCCTTTTCTGGCAGATTTCAATCGCCTAATCACTTTTATCAGCCTGTTTCAAAAATCTCTTGAACTAATGTAGGAAATCCAATGCCTCTTACCTCAGATTCTCCCTCAAAATTGAACCATAACAAGAAACCTATTATATAATGCTTAACACCTGGCTCACTTTGCCACACATTGCCTCCAACTTCGTCTGCTGCAAAGTATACATATGTTGATAAACCTGGTTCTAATACTTGACTTCGGTTAACGTAGGCAACAAGGCTATCCGGAACTGATGTACTCTGATTTGATACTATAAATCTTTCTGTAATATGTCCTCCAGCAGGATACATTTGAAGCATTGTACAATTGCTCCAAAGATATATTCTCTTATTAGTTGTATTGTTGAATAATACTCGATAGAGCGTATTATACCTCTGTCCACTTTCTTTAGGTTTTACATAAGCCGAAGTAAAATTCCCTGTCATAGTATCATTAAATTGAAAGTTATCGTATCTCTCTACTATTATGATTGGATAGTAGCCTCCTCCCCAACCGCCTCCGGACACGAAGTCATAACTGAACTGCCTTCCTCGTTCCGTGCAAACAACTATTCTATAGCGATACGTAGGAATACTCTCGAGGGTATCACTCGCATTTATGTTCATGACATGCTCCCCTTCACCTGGCATGATCTCCCCGCCGGTGAAAATATTCTCTCCGGGAGCTGTCTGCCTATCAAAAATGCCCCAGAGCGACTCATCCGTGCTATCGTATATGTATATTCTGACAATCCTGGTGAAGACGC
>CAYFUV010000086.1:0-18446 GCA_964346435.1 uncultured Candidatus Bathyarchaeia archaeon
GGAGAAGAAGCCCAATCGTATTGGGAAGGTAGGCTGTTAGCAAGCCAATAGCCTAACCAAACTTCCCTTTTTTTATTTTTAAAAAAACTGAGGCTATTTTTTTGGAAGTTTAATCAAACGATTCCTTTAGTAAAAGACTTTTTGATTTGCATTTAGACGTTTATCATTCGAGAGAATAGCAAAATTTATTATTACCTCCAACAATTCTTGGTTAATCGTTTTGGGGGTATTATTTCAACTTGCAAAGGGTTGGCATTCCGAAATCGTCTGCATTGATTCTGAAAGAAGGGACAAGAAGAACCAAAGGAAAAAACGCTCGTGATTCAAACATAATAGCCGCTAACATTTTATCAAACGCCATGAAAACTTCCTTGGGGCCAAAAGGCATGGACAAACTAATAATACACACTACCGATTTTTACGTCACTAATGATGGGGCTTATATGCTAGAGAAAATGGGGATTACTGTTAAACACCCGATTGCTAAGATGATGATCGAAATTGCAAAAACTCAGGATGATGAGGTCGGCGATGGAACCACTACAGTTGTTGTGCTGACGGGAGAACTGCTTAAGGAAGCTAAAGGTCTATTTGATAAAAAAATTCACCCAACGGTTGTTTTGAAAGGTTATGATATGGCTGAAAGAAAAGCCTTGGAGATAATGGAAGATATCGCTATTAAAGCGGATCCTGAAGATAAAGAAGCTTTGAAGAATGTTGCGAAAGTAGCTATGTCTTCGAAGATAGTTTCAGAGCACAAAGACTTCCTTGCCGACCTAATTGTTGAAGCTATGTTGCGAGCGAGGGAGAAGACTCAAGAAAAATTTGATGCCAATTTGGACGATGTTAAGGTTCTATGGAGAGAGGGGGGATCGTTACTCGATACAAAATTGGTTAATGGTTTGGTTATTGGCGGCGAGGCCGAGAAAATGCAAGAAGTGTGGCAAAAGGTAGCACGCACGAAACCAAAGAAGATCAACGATGCAAAAATCGCTCTAATAGTGAACGAGATTGAAATCAAGAAAACAGAGACAACCTCCAAATTGAATATACAAGATCCTAAACAAATGAAAGCCTTTATTGAAGAAGAGAAGAATCAGTTTAGAAGAGCATTCGATAGACTTTCGGAGCTTGGAGTCAACGTATTATTTTGCCAAAGAAATATAGCAGATAAAGCTCTGCAATTACTGGCCGATAGAAACATCCTTGCAATTAAGAGGGTTAAATTTAAAGATCTGGATAGACTGGCAAAGATCACGGAAGCACGTCTAGTGCCTGAAATAGGTGAGCTTACTGAAGAAGACATAGGTTATGCAGGAATCGTTGAGGAGAGAAAAATTGGAAAGTCTCGAGGTGCGGCAGTAGGAAGGGATAAAATTCTATTCATAGAAGATGGTAAAAATCGGAAAGTATCTACGATCTTTCTCAGAGGCGGAACGAAAAAGATGGTATATGAGGCAGATAAGGCAGTTCACGATGCACTTTGCGTCGTTAGGGACGTAATAAAAGATCCGTCCATAGTAGTTGGTGGAGGGGCGGCAGAATTTGAGACTTCCAGAAGGCTAAAAAAATATGCTGAGACAATTGGTGGAAAAGAACAACTAGCAATTTCCGCCTTCGCAAATGCATTGGAATCCATTCCTGCAACTTTGGCTGAAAATGCAGGCCTAAATTCAATTGATATCCTGACTAAGTTGCGTGCCAACCATGAGAAAGGTAATGTTTGGTATGGAGTGGACCCATTGGAAGGCGAAGCAAAAGATCTATACAAATTTGGGGTATTTGAGCCTGCGCATGTGAAAACACAGGCAATTACTTCAGCAAGCGAGGCTGCTCAGATGATTCTGAGAATTGATGACTTCATACTCGCAAGGAGTGAGGGTGCACCTCAAAGTAGACACAAAGATCTAGAGGAAAGTGATAGTGAAGAGAAAGAATAAGGCGGAAACTGAGCAAGTTTCGATTGGCCCGAAGAAGTTAACAAGATTCGAAAGGGCCAAAGTAGTTAGCGCAAGGGCACTACAGATAGCAATGGGAGCTCCTGTGTTAATCGATATGCCGAAAGAAGTAAGGTCGCCAATAGATATGGCTTTGCTTGAAATAGTAGAAGGAATCCTTCCAATAAGCATTAGTAGAAAGTTGCCCGATGGTACTAGTCAGAATATACCGCTAAAACTCCTATTGGAAGAATGAGTCTATCTCTCAAATATTTATTTAAAAAGCCAGCGCTGAACAAATAATTAAAGCCCTACGATTCGTTCGAAATTTAAGGAATCATGATTATGTTATCGACTGATGAGCGGTTGTAATAACATTTTGCGCTCATTTAAAATGACCTATGGAAATAAACTATTCTTTTTCATATCTGGCATTATCGCTAGTGTTCCTATTACGTTATTCATTTCTAGTCTTGGATCCTTTTTTTGCGTGCTGATGCCACTGTTAATAGCCTCAATTTGCGCAACCGCTATCGTAGCACCATTGGTTGAAGAGTTTGCCAAAGCATATCCTTTTTTCTATCGATATGAGATAATGCCCAGATCTCTTATGACTCTTGCCTTTCTAACCGGACTTGGATTCGGAATTGCTGAATTCTTTATCTATGTATTTGGGTATAATGTTCCATTCTTCTTTCGGATACATCCGATTTTTTTCCACGCCTCTTCTGCATCTATAGTAGCCTATGGGATCTCGCAACGCTCGACCCTAAAATTCTACTCCTTGGCCGTTATACTCCATTTCCTGAATAATTTCTTTGCTACTTTAGGCTACTTGTGGCTGATAGGAGGAATTGGAGCTACGATAATGACCTACTATCTATCATATCGGTTCTTCAGAATATTGAAAAAGTCTACCTAAGGATTCCTTTTCTAAGACTGGATAATTACGGGCAATAAGAGAATGAAAATGATAAGTTAACGCCGAATAAATATTTAAAAATCATTAAGACAGGCGTATAATTTCTAAGCTGTTTCGATAATTAAGTAGATTTCTATAATTTAACGAATTAAGTATGCTTAGATTACTTAACAAACAAGTGTTATTTTAAGCAGTTACTCTTGGCGGTATTATGGTACATAATAAACCTTAACTATTTTTTTTAAAATTAGTTTATGGAGATTTGCTAAAATGTTATTTCAAACGGTAAAATCCGAGATTGTTTCACATTTATCCTATATAGTAGGCTCCAAGAATGAGGCTGCAGTGATTGATCCAAGGAGGGATTGTCAAATTTACGCAGACATAGCCAGTAAATGGGGAGCGAGAATAAAATATATTTATGAAACACATAGAAATGAAGACTACGTTATAGGTTCTTTAGAACTATCTAGAATAGCTGGCTCGCAGGTGTTCCATGGAATAGGACTGAAGTGGGGCTACGGCGAAACAATTAAGGATAATCAAGAATTCTCTCTAGGATCATTAAAGATAAGAGCTCTACATACTCCTGGGCACTCACCTGAGAGCACTAGCTATGTAATTTATGATGCCGAATCTGAAGACCAAGCTGTGATAGTATTCACTGGAGACTTAATTTTCGTTGGCGACGTAGGTAGGACAGACTTTCTTGGATCTAAAATGACTCCCATGATGAGTGAAAAAATGTATGACAGCATCGTAAACCGTATATTGCCGCTTGGCGAAAGCGTGATAATGTGCCCAGCTCATGGTTCAGGTTCAGTTTGCGGTGGTAATATTAAAGAGAGAGAGATAAGCACGCTAGGTATTGAAAAGGCAACTAACCAAATGCTAAAACTTAGCAAAGAAGATTTTATTGCGTATAAAGTTACTGAGCAACACGAAAAGCCTCCCTATTTCAAGAAGATGGAGGAGTATAATTTGAAAGGTCCGCCAATATTGGGCAATTTACCAAGCCCCCCATCTTTAAAGCCATCAATGTTCAGCGATAAGATGAGAAAGGATGCCCACATCATAGACACTAGGTCGCCTAGTGCCTTTGGTGGAACTCATATAAAAGGTTCTTATAGTCTACCGCTAAAGAGCCTCTCTTATGCTGGATGGGTCTTAACTTATGATAGGCCTATTCTACTGGTTATAGAAAACATGGAAGCTCTCGATTTTACCGTACGGAACTTGGTGCGCCTGGGATTTGACAGAATAGAAGGCTATCTTGCTGGCGGAGTAGAATCATGGTATAAAGAGGGATTGCCCCTCGCTGAAGTTCATCTGATATCTGTTCAAGATTTGAGACGGAGAATTATTTCTAAAGACGATATAGCAATAATAGATGTTCGTAGGCGGAGTGAATGGGACGAGGGGCACATAGAGGGTTCTATGCATTTTTATCTAGGCCACCTTGAGAAAAATGCAGACAAATTAATAAAACAAAAACCGGTAGTAGTTATTTGTAAAACTGGAAACCGATCAAGTTTCGGAGCAAGCATATTACTAAGAAAGGGATTCAATGAAGTCTATAATTGTTTAGGCGGAATTGAGGCGTGGAATAAGTCAGGATTTCCACTTACCAAATAACCTAATTTCCGAAGATTAATAATGAGATAATTTATTTTTGTAGTTTTATGGGATGATGTATGTTTCCACTTGGAATTGAACCTTACCTTATGGGTGGAGCGTTGATCGGTTTTGGGGTAGGCCTGGTATACGCTGTTACTGGACTCCACGCTACACAGAGCAGTTTCTTTACAACCACACTTTCTTGGATTTCAAAAAGGAATCATTTTAGGAAAGAGAAAAATATAAAGGAAAGAAAATGGAGAGCTATATTCGCTATCGCCGTCTTAATAGGAGCCTTTATTCATACAATCACGCTGTCACCAACAGGCTTTTGGACAACCTCGGTACAATTGTGGAGGTTAGCATTGGGCGGATTACTCGTAGGATTTGGAACCAGACTCTCACAAGGATGTACATCTGGCCACGGAATTAGCGGTCTAGCATCACTATCCACAACTTCCTTGTATGCTGTGATTGTTTTCATGGGAGTTGCAATAGTAACAGCCAATCTAGTTCAAATACTTGGGGTTTTGCCATGAGTAAACAGAATATGACTGTGCTCATTGGGGGCGTTTCTTTCGGTTTTGGATTGGCCTATAGCGGTATGACGAAACAAGAGATCGTTCTTAGCTTTCTTCAACTTAAAGATCTAGGACTAATATTTGTCATTGGGGGGGCAGCAGTAATTACGTCATTTGTCATAAACGTAATTCCAAAATACTTCAAAACTCCTATCATCGGAGGGAAGTTCAAACCTCGGCGCGCAGTTTTTTCTAAAAACGTAATAATTGGAGCGGTTATCTTTGGCTTAGGCTGGGGAATATCAGGTCAATGTCCAGGATCCGCCATCGCGAGTCTTGGGACAGGAAACTTCCCAATCATAGTAGGCTTGGCTGCTATGTTTATTGGCTCCTACTTAAGAGGACTGATAGATAAATAAGGAAGCATACAGTATTGTCAAAGAGGCATCGATCAAAAAAGTTCTTAGATTTTTATTTTTCTTCGCAATAATTAATTATTTAAAGATCAATTAGCGCACACTAACTATGTTTTTGCACATTAATAATGCATCCTCGCCATCTTGGTAATAACCCTGAACTCTTCTAATGAGGGCGAAACCTTTATTTTCGTATAACCTCATTGCTTCCACATTGTTTGCTCGCACTTCCATAAAACACTCGTCCACAGAGTGTTTTTTTAAAGCTTTGATTGCCTCATCGAGCAAAATAGTTCCGATTCCTTTTTTTCGATATTTATGCATTACAGCTATCGATACAATATGTCCTTTCTTAACAATTCTGAATCTTTTTAAATCAGAAAAACCGCTCTCAAGTCTGCACATGATATATCCCACAATTTCGCCATCCACTTTGGCGACAAGAAATGCGTCTGGGCAATTTTTGAAGATATCGAGAAAAAAAGATGAAATATAATTCTCAGGGAGACAAGATCTATTTATCTCAATGACTTTATCTAGGTCTTCTGAAGAAAATTTCTTTAATAAAGTATTTTTGGACAACATTAGGTTCCTATTTTTCTCAATAAATTATTCAGATATATGAATTTTTTCTTGAATCTGGCAAAGTGAATAATGCATTATTACTCATACGAGGGGCGAGATTGCTTTGCTGGATGTATTGACTTATTTCTCCAGCTTACCTTTTGGACAAGCTTTTACGCATTCGAAGCAATTATAGAACATTCCAGAAGTTGTTGATTGCCAGAGCTCCCAAAATGCCGGTTCCCTCAGAAAATTCTTTATATTTTCAGAAATATCGCCAGTGGAAGAAATCGCATATAGATGCCTGATCAGGCCAGGCAATCCAAACTTCATATTCTCTTTTGCGCATTTTTTAACATCAACCCCATCCTCAGATATAGCGTCAACAGGACATGCCTTAACGCAGTTCCCTTCACAATTCTCACAAAAGTAATCTTTGCATTCTTCGTCCGGTTCTAAGGAAGCCGTGGTGAGTACTGATGCGAGCCTTACTCTAGGTCCAAAGTTCGGAGTAATAAGCAATCCGCAAAATCCTATGCTTCCGAGACCCGCTTTTTTTGCCAGATGTCGATGTGAAGCATCGCCTAAAAGACCTTTGGTTTCTTGACTCATTTCAACTGGTATATATGGCGAGATACCGATAGCATCGTACCCATTCTTTTCCAATAATCTGACTAAACAAAAAACTATACGGTTTAGCTCCTGAATTATGCAAAAAGTATCATACTGTACTGCCCTTAAGTTATCGGATAGAAAGGCACCGTTGGAATGCCTGCATCCTATAACAATCGCTGAATCAAAAGATGAAATTTTCTTTAAATTCCTAAGAAAATTTGTGGAATCATTTACCTTACATATTCCGACCAATTCGGCCCCTAATTTTTTGGCACATTCCTTTGTTTGTGAAGTTAAATTAAGGAAATGAATCACCTCATTTATGGTAAACTATTCATAATTATTTTGTCATATCTCTGATTCTTTTCTTGCGATTCTTGAAAAATCTACCTGTTTATTAGTAAGGAGATTACGTCTGTTTACGCTCACTCTAGGTGGGTCTCGAATGCGGTCAAGGTTGTTGTTTTTCGAATCCGTGGAATTTTTCTGATTTTGATCACTTTTTCATCTATTTCTGAATATCCGCCTTCTAAAACGCAGACTATATCATATTCTCCATGTACGAAGTCGATGTACTTTATATCCCCCATCTTTTCCAATTTACGAATTATGCCCGCTTCGCTTCCTGGGTCGACTGATATGAGTAGGTAAGCTCGCTTCTTAAAAGCAGCAAAGGCACCCGCCATCTAAAATTCCTCCAGATTCTAAATGATCTTGTCAACACGCTTTTGATTTAAATTTTTTCATAGAATTTGCGCACGATAATTCCTTTTAAGGCTTTAAAGTGTGGCACATGTGCAATATATGAAACTCTCAAAGGGTTGCGCTCATCAAGAGCTCTCATCAAACTATTCGTTGGAAAACAATCCTGAGATTTCATCCAGGTTTTCCAAGATCTTTTCTATCACTTCAATTGAGTTATTTTTTAATCCGCAATCCGGATGTATATAGGCTATGTTCTCCAGTCCAACTATCTGCTTGATTTCTCTCAATCTTTTATAAATCGTATCGATACTATCAATCTCCTCAATAGAGCCTACCTGAACGTTTATGCAGCCGACTCCAATCCTTTTATCTGATCTCTCAATTTTTTTCTTCGATAGGAGCCGAAAATTTTCTCTCTCTTCCTTGCCGCTGAAAGCCAGACTGAGAACCGCGACATCCAAATTTAAAAGCTCATCGAAAAGATTTTTCACCTTAGGGAGGTTTCCGCACACATGAATGCTAACTCTTTCTTTCCAATTCTCCTTTTCGATAGATCTATCCAACAAATTACTAATGATCTTGACGGCAATATCCGGTTTCATAAAACCTCCAGATAATCCGGGCTCATCTATTTGAATAAAGGAATCCAATTCTAAAAGCTTAACGATGATTGGTGATAGGGACTCAGAAAGGGCCTCATAAATTCTTAAGTCATTTACGTTCTCATAGTAGCCCTTAATTCCATTTATTGCACAGGTCATTCCCAGGGTTATTGGACCCGTCAGCGTTGTTTTTACTTCCTGATTATCTGCACCTCTCAAATATTCCTTTACGAAATTGTAATCCTTAATTTTAATAAAATCATTCGGATTCGTTAAGCTCTCAATTCTTCCTCCTATATATAATTTTTCACCATCCTTTACCAAACCTGGCAATTGATGAAAATAATTAATCATGTCATAACGCTGCTCTCCATCAGATATTATGTCTATTCCATATTTTATCTGAAGATCAACAGCAGCCTTAATAGAATCTTCGATAGGCGGGCAAATTCTGGGAAAACTACCGATTACTGTTTTCTTAATTCTTGACCACCTCAAAAAAAAATTTTTTCTTGCCAGTTTAGAGAAGCGATTCCTTAGCCTTCGAAGTTCTCTTTGCAAAGAAAACGGCCAATTCGAATACAACAGCAAAAGGCAGCATGATTATTACGTCAGTTATGATTGTTGGATCCGGTGTAATAACTGCTATGACGACCAAAAATCCAAGATAAAACAACTTTCTATTGGAAGTAAGGCGTTCTGCCGAAATTATCCCTTTTTGCG
Organism: uncultured Candidatus Bathyarchaeia archaeon; assembly: GCA_964346435.1. Classification (GTDB taxonomy): domain Archaea; phylum Thermoproteota; class Bathyarchaeia; order 40CM-2-53-6; family RBG-13-38-9; genus JAOZGV01. The sequence goes on from CAYFUV010000086.1 coordinate 8,623, forward strand.
TTAGGATTACGAGAAATATTGGAGCCGTATATAGAAAACCTGCGCCTGCGATCAATGTTATCACCATCATATAGAACTCCTTGATGTTGATCAATGGTAATGCCCCTGCGCTTTCTATGAACCATAGGATTATTCTGAAGGTCAAGGGCAAGATCAAGGTATACCCAAGAATTATGCCGAAAGCCAATAAGGCAATGAAAGAAAATATGAACTTATTCACCCACTTCTTTTCTGATGGAAGGAGGGCAGGGTTAAAAAAGGCGTACAATTCGTAGGCTATTATCGGAGAACTGACTATGGTTCCAATTAAAAATGACATTATTAAGTAAATATAAGCAGTATCCATCGGCCCTCCAGCAATCAGTTGCACCCCGCTTGGTAACAAATCCTGCTTCATTCTACCCATTATTAGGGCAATAGTTGGAGTGTAAGCTAGAATCGTCTGGGATGAAAAATCGAATGAGCTCAGAATTTCATCCAGATTTGTCGGGAAAAAACCTACAAGCAGCCCAGATAATACAACCGCCATAATGATTTTTCGAAGTCGAGAAAGCAACTCATCCAAATGTTCCCATATGTTCATCCTTTTTTCATTTGGACCCGCTTCTTCTTCATCTTCAAAAAGCGCCATTTCTTTTTCTCCTTTTCTTTTAATGCAAGGGCAACTTTCCTAGCATATAGAATCGTCTAATTTTGAGAGGCATTCCTAAAAAAGATGGAATTGAAATTGACCTAATGATAGCTGAGTTAGGTTAAGATTTTTTTCGTTTGGCAGTAGTCTTCTTGCGAGAGGATTTAGCAGCAGCAGGCGGTTTACTCGCCATTTCCTCTATCTCTTTCGAAATCTGATCCATCGTCTTCCCTTCTGTCTCTATCCCGAGCTTCTTGGCTGTTTCAATTAGTACGCTTGCCTCGCTTGTTTTCGCTACGGTTTGTGTCTCAGTACCCGTTTCAGGAAGCTTCCCTTCTGAAGCCGCCCTGTATTGCCTGATTGCATCGCCAATAGATTTTGCAAGCTGTGGTAATTTCTTAGGCCCAAAAATTATTAATACTATTGCCAAAATTAGTGCGATTTCCCAAGGTCCAATGAACGCCATTTCAGTTCACCATCGCAATAAGAGTAGAGACGCCTCTCTTATAAAGTTTAACTCAAGAGCGTCCGTTTTTATCAAATAATTTGGCCACATTACTTTTTAAATCAACACTCAGGTATTCCGAGACGGGTTTGCATTTGGCGCGCAATAATATTATCCTCGGAGGAATTGGTTCGTATTCCGTAAGGGTCTCTAGATGGGCCATGCCTTTTGCCACTATGAAATCGCAGGAATAGAAAACCTCCAAGAAACTCTTAGAGCAAAATTCTGGAATAAATCCCGAAGCGTCCCCTCCAGTTGTAATGACTTTGTCAGCTACATCAATAATACCTGCTTTCTTGGCGTCTTCTGTTGTAGCATCATTGCTCACTGGAGCCCCTTTTACCGCGACTATCACTTCAGGTCCAATGGATTTTATCTCATCTATCAATAGCCTATCAAAGACTATCTCTCCGGCATTGTCTGTTAGAAATAAGATTTTGTTTGCTTTTCTTATCCTATTTTCCATTCCTGCAATATCGTCGATAGCCAAGTTAGATTCAGCTTTAATAATTTCTTCCTTTAGATTATCGAAATTAAATTCATACCCTAGTATTCCAAATTCTATAGCGTTTCCTACGATCGATGCTAAGCAAGCCCTCTTTAATCGTAAAGAGGCTTCATTCCCTTCTGCAATATGTTTCTCTACTGACGAATAAAGCTCAAGGGCTTTTTCATTACTCAAAATTTTATCGATTTTATAGGGGTCAGAATTTTTCGTTTCTTTTCTTATGATTCTGTCTCTTAAGGTGCCCAGTCCTGCAGGTACAGCATCCTTATCTAAATTCTCTGAAATTTTTTTAACAGCTTTAATCAAAACCTCTTTTCTCAATTCCTGATTCTTAGTGGCTTTTTGAATTTCAATGTAAGCCCTATGTATCAAACATTCTGCACATTCTAGACCAATTTTCATTGAGTACACGCTGATTAATTAATTCTCAGATTTGTATAGCTAGATCTAGAAGTACGGCTTCTTGGTCGCTCGCTTTGACTACTCCACTCGCCAATAATACGCCCTCTGTTCCGAGGTTTATTGCCGCTTTTACATCTTCACCACTTGTTATCCCAGCGCCACAGAGAATTGTTATGGTTTTATTGATTTGCCTGACCAAAGCTATGGTATCGGCAATTATTTCCGGACTCTCTTTGGAAACTGCCTTTCCCTTCCCAATTAATTCTGGTGGCTCGATAGCTACGATATCTGGGTTTAGTGATGCCGTAGCCATGCTAATATTCGCCGTACCCGCACAAACAACAGTTAATAAACCTAATGATTTTGCACTCAATACGCACCTTTCGATATCGGATATTTTCATTTGTCTTTCCGAGTGATTAATTAGGGTTCCAATAGCCCCCGCCTCTTTAATGGATTCGGGAAGAATTTTTCCAGTATGCGCACCTGGCTCAATTGGGTCAATGTGTTGCGCGAAGACGGGTAGCTTAGTCTCTCGTGCAATTCTCCTTATATCTGTGTATTGAGGAGCTACCGCAATACATTTTCCGGTCTTTTCGCTTACAGTTTCAGCTATCTTTGCAAGTCTTACCGCTTTTTCACCAAGAGCTTCAGAATAGGTTTTAAAGTTGATTAAGATTAAAGGCGTACTCAAAGAATTATTGTTTCTTTTCAAAATATGAACTTCCATTTTTCATAGTACAATATGTTATCTTTAACAAAATCGATTTAATCGAATAATAGTCTTGAATTCATAACATTTTAATTTTTAAAAATACGACAATAATTAATAGTATAATTCTTAATCTGTTGACCGATTTCCGTTAGATCGTTTAGCACTTTTATATCGTTCTATTAAAATGTTTAGAACATCATCGAAGCCTCATACTTCATCATTCCTAGACATGAATTGCCTGAGGATCCTCGATAAGCAACGAGTGTGCTCTAAAATATAACGCACTTACACAAACTTTCTTTATCGCATGTTAAAATATATTACCTAAGAGATTCGTTGTTCGGATCTATGCATTCAGAACTCTATAGAAGAGCGTTTTGGTTATCATATTTCACAGTGGGATACAATATTATTGAAGGAATAATATCTATATTTGCTGGAATATTAGCGGGAAGTATAGCTCTAGTTGGATTTGGTCTGGATAGTTTTGTTGAATCTCTTTCAGGCGGAGTAATGGTTTGGAGATTCCGAAAACAAGAGGAATTATCGGAAGAGGAAGAAAAAAGATTTGAAAATAAAGCAGTGAGATTTGTAGCCTATACCTTCTTCATACTCGGTGCTTATGTTTTTTATGAATCCATTAAGAAATTATATTTCAAAGAGATTCCAGGCCCAAGCTTTTTGGGGATAGCGATTGCGATCATTTCTATAATAATAATGCCGATTTTATTCTATGCGAAATACCAGACTGGAAAATCATTAAACAGTAGAAGTTTGATAGCAGACTCGAAAGAGACTCTTGCTTGTACCTTTTTATCCATTGCCTTATTACTTGGATTAGGACTAAATTATCATTATGGATTCTGGCAAGCAGATCCAATTGTTGGATTGATTATTGTTATTTTTCTAATGAGAGAAGGATATGAAACTCTTCAGTGAGATGGATAGAATAAAGGTTCGAACCTATATACAATGATATATATTTTCTAAAACAGAAAGCTGCTTATAAAGAAATTCGACTAGGAATAGTGCGTGCGTTAATGCGCACTTTGTCCGCTAAAAAAATTAATAGAAAAATACAACTATAAGAAAACTCTTCTCATTATCAATGTCTTCACGACATGATACTGGATGGAATGGAATCTATCATCGTCTTAGCCCTGAACACTTACCGTGGGAACTTGGCAAACCCAGAAAGGTTCTTACAGAACTTGTGGATTCCAGAAGAATTTTACCAGGAAAGGCTTTGGATCTTTGTTGCGGTGTTGGAACAAATCCAATATATTTGGCAAAGAAAGGATTTGATGTTACCGCATTAGACATATCTGACAAAGCAGTTGAATATGCCAAAGAGCAGGTGAATAGAGGTAGAGCGTATATAAATTTAATCATAGGAAATTTTTTGAATCTTCCTATTAAGAAAGGAGAATTTGATTTCGTCTTTGATTTTGGCTGTTTTCATCATGTTGAAATTAGGGATAGAATCAACTTTATAGCAGAGGTCCATAGAGTTTTAAAGACTAATAGCAGTTATTGTCTTGTCTGTTTCAGTCGGAAGAATGGTCTTGCTTGGAATCATTTCAGCAGAGAACAGATTATTAAGTTATTTGCAAATTATTTTGATATCGAATGGATAAGGCATGTTTCTTCTCTTGAAGGAGATAAGGTCATAAGATATTTTTATGAGGTCTTTATGAACAAATTAAACAATAACACGCTATAAGGTTCGAAGATCAAATAGGTGTATTTTAGCACTGCATTGGTTCAGTACGAAAAATAATAAAAAAGAATAAACTTGAAAATAATAGCTCGCGCGCTTATTCCACTTCAATAAAAGGCATAAATATATTAATATATAACAGTGTTATAATATTTAAGTAGATGTGGAGGAAGCCCAAAGAATTCAATATAACCTCTTTTTAGATCCCATTTTCCTTTTTCACATAGATTCTTCCTCTACATCTCATATATGAAATATTTTGACGTGAGCTAAGAGTGGATTCTAACAACCATAGGTCACATGACTATTAATGGTTATAGAATACAATTGACGAATATTACCAGGTTGAAAACTTTTAGGTTAAAAAAGGACAATTCAGAACTAAACATAAATCAATCTATAAAAGCGCGCGCTAGGTGTCCAGTGTCTTTCTGATGTTTCTCGCTTTCTCTTCACTTTCGCTATCCAGTGAGATTAGTTCTATCGCCGATGCTGATGTTACCCCAACTCCCAATTCTGTAGCTCTGGCTATTTGTTCTAACTCGAAGATATGCCCCTTCATGACCTCTGGCGTTGACCCATATGATCGCAGGATCGAAACTCCCACAGCATCTAAAGCAACTCTGTCGTTGCCAGCAATAAATAAGTTTGGTGCAATTAGATCTCCTCGTTCTGGACCACCATTTACGAAACCCTCTGTGGCATCCATGATGATCAGATCGGTTTTGTAAAACCTGTTTATCTCGGCTATCATCTGCCTCTGGAAAGGGGATGTGTGGAGTTCAGCCATGTAGTCATAGATTCCTCCAGGATCCCTTTTCGCTATCATGCCAACAGAATTTTTTAAGGACATAGTGAAATGTCCGCCAAAACGATGAGTCTTAAGACAGCAAGTTTGAACGATCTTAGGAGAATTCACAAAGAGTTTAGCTATCTTAAAGCCACGTAGCCAATGTAGCCCATCTGAACCTATCCTTACCCAGCCATCATCTTCTATCTCATCCAAGACTATTACTTTGAAGTTCAGCTCTTTAGAGAGGCTGAAGACTCTCATATCCTCCAATACTCGACGTGTATCTCCCATGCCACTTCGCTCAGCCAAAAATATCTCAGTAGCTCCTATCGAGTTCAATTCCTCTACGATCGTTCGAACAGTATCGATATGCGTGGAGGCAGGAAATGGATCAGCGCTATTGTAGTTAGCTTTAATAGCTACTTTCCTGTCTTTGAAATCCTTAATATTAACTCTTTTTATTATTCTTTTAATTCCCTTGATTCTATCAGATGCAGAAACCAAATATACTTTTGATGTCTGAGGAGATTTTAAAGGTTGGATTTTTTTTCCTCTCCTATAAAGAGCGTACCCTCCTAAAGTAGCGCCAGCTGCAGCTATTAAGCTAAATGCCATAAACTGACGACGTGATAATCTCATGATTACATCTTATCCTAAACACGAGAATTTATCTTAAATTTACTAATACTGCGATTTACTTTAAATTAAATACCAATTTAATGTGCATTTTTTTGATTAACCACGCTATTAGAGTCAGAATTTTCAGTGGGCGCACGCTAATAAAGAAGGATTAAGTAGAATAACAATCAATCATTAATTAATACATACTCAATTTAAATAAAGATTTAATTCTCCGAGGCCCAGTTTTTATATGTAAGGCAATTTGTGATATTTTATGAATATTTTGAGTTTGGTTTTGCAAGCTGAAACCACTCCCCTTATAGTGATATACTACTTTTTCCTCGCTATAATTATACTATCGATACTAGCTTCAGCCATCAAAGTCGTTAGGGAATACGAAAGAGGAGTGATCTTCAGGTTAGGACGTTTCGCTGGAGCCAAAGGCCCTGGAATCTTCTTCGTTATCCCTATTGCAGATAGATTTGTAAAGATAGACCTCCGTGTGGTTGCTTTCGACATCCCAAAACAGAGAGTCATAACCAAGGACAATGTTAGCGTTGATGTAGACGCAGCTGTTTATTACAGAGTTTTCGATCCAGCAAAAGCTGTAATTCAAGTTGAGAATTATTTACAAGCTACGAACTTGCTCGCTCAGACCACCTTAAGGGATATACTAGGACAAGTTGAATTGGATGAACTACTGACTAAACGTGAAGAATTGAGCAAAAGAATAGGGGAAATACTTGATACTTATACAGATCCGTGGGGCATCAAGGTAACCACTGTCGCGATAAAAGATGTGAGTATTGATGAAACTATGTTAAGAGCCATTGCTAAACAAGCGGAAGCTGAAAGGGAAAAAAGATCTAGAATCATAATAGCAGAGGGAGAATACATTGCTGCTGAAAAGATAGTTTCGGCCGCTAAACGATATCTTGAAAGCCCATATGCATTGCGTTTGAGAGAACTTCAAACATTGACGGAGATAGCTAGAGAGAAGAACATGGTAGTAGTCACTACGACCGGTGAGGCGATCGATGTATCTAAAATGGCTGCTATGGTTAAGGCCTTAAAATCAAAGGAGAAAAAGAAGTAAGTGAAAAGGGGAAATCCCCTGCTTTTCTTATTATTGCTGTCTTTATTGCTAAGCTCTTTTATTTTGACAATTCAAGCAAGGGAATCAAATGCGACTATACTTGTAACAAAGATAAACGGCGCAATTACTCCAGCCACTATAGAACTAGTCGATGAAGCTTTAAAAGCTGGAGACAGATTAAATGTCGAAGCTATCATAATTCTATTGAATACCCCAGGAGGGCAACTTGAAGCAACTTTTAAGATAATTGAACTAATTGAGGCATCAAAAATACCTGTGATTTCCTTTGTTTACCCTTCTGGAGCCAAAGCATGGTCTGCAGGGACTTTTGTTCTTATATCTTCACACATAGCTGCGATGGCCCCCTACACTATTATAGGTTCTGCTCAGCCTGTTAGTTATTCTCCCATAGAAGGTTCAGAACCTATCGAAGATTCGAAAATAATCAACGCTCTTTCAGCCTTCATTGCAGAAAAGGCGAAGATGCATAATAGAAACGAAACTTGTGCTAGGTTATTTGTAGAAGAAAATCTTAATTTAAATAGTGATTATGCGCTCAAGTTCAGAGCGATAGATTTGATAGCATTGAACATAGAAGAACTTGTTGATAAGTTGGATGGAATAAAAGTTAAAACTGCTTATGGGACTTCGACCTTAAGGACCAAGAACGCTATTCGTATTGATTATTCTCAAAGTTTGAAGGTGGCTTTCCTCACCTTTATCTCCGATCCCATTTTAGCTTTCCTACTGTTTTCCGTAGGATTATATGCCATAATATTTGGCTTGGCCAGTCCGGGTTATGGAGCTGAGGTTTTAGGCGCCATATCTCTGATAATTGGTCTAATAGGTCTTGGCTTTAATATAAGCCTAGCATCAATTCTCCTGATTGGTCTTGGGATGGTGTTAATGCTGGCTGAAGCTTACTCACCAGGGTTTGGTATATTAGGTGGAGCCGGTTTATTATGTCTTATAATTGGAAGTGTTTTTATCATACCTTTCGAGGGAGCTAAGTGGTTGATATCCATAGAGTGGTATAATTATTTTATATCGATTGCACTAGGTGTAGCAGTGATCTTAGGCGCCTTTACTCTGTTTATGGTTTATAAAATCTTACAAACACGAAGGAGAAAGCCAGTCATTGGCGCGCTAATAGGTGGAAAGGTCGAAGTGATCGATGAAATCAACTCTAATAAAATTGGATACGTAAGATATAAAGGAGAATACTGGAAAGCGAAATCCATGGAAAAATTAAAGCCCAGGACGAAAGCGATTATAAAAGATAAGGATGGTTTATTGTTAATCGTTGAGCCAGAGGAAAGCACAGAGTAAGTAGCTCGTAGGTTATTACCCGAGAAAGAGATGTATAAGTCAAGCGAGTTATTGCCATAAAATTAAAATCGTGCTACCTGAAGATATGGTGCGCGTGCTAATCTGCTTGGGATCCTTCAAGGAATATTCAGAAACAGTATAATCTTAAAATAAATAAATAGAATTAACTAAAGAATAGAAATATGTCCGATTCAATCAAAGCCAAAGCCCTTCTTTTAGTTCCGCCAATAGTTCTTGGGGTTCTAACATCCTTCTTAGTTTTGGGATATTTGATAATCATCATCTTTTCAATACCACTCAGCATCGGTTTTACTCTTCCAACTCGGTTGGTAGGTTTATCTGTACTGGTTTTTGGAATTCTCTTCTTTGGCTGGTTTTTCAAGTATAGAAAACCTTCAGATGTTATCGTATCTACATATGTGACATTTTCGAAGTTGAAGGGAGGCGCTATCTTAAAGAAACCAGAAGGCAGGACAGAGCCCCTTGTAATCAAGGGGCCTTACCGGTACGTTAGACATCCATTATACTTTGGTATAGTAGTTTTGGTGCTGGGCTTCTGGCTTTTGCTAGATTTTAATTTTCTCTTGATTTCAGCAATACTCATGCTATTATGGTTCAACTTTGTAGTGGCTTCGTTTGAGGAAAAGGAACTGAGAGCGATGTTTGGCAAACAATACGAGCAGTACTCAAAGAAAGTCCCTAGAATAATTCCTTTTATCAAATGAGTGGCCTCTTAATTATGCCTGAGTTGTCAGGTTTAGCACGCGCAATAAATTGTGAGGGATATTCTGCTTTATTCTTCTAAATTAGTCAAAAATTTTATGAAATAAGGAAATGATTTTAACAAAGGATAAAATATAATTATATCAGAAAAAAGCTTAGCCAAGGTGAATGAATTTTGTCGAGTAAGAATAAGATAACGGTATCTGTGATCAAAGCGGATATAGGTTCCTTAGCGGGGCATCATATAGTGCACCCCAAACAAATCGAGATGGCCAGAAAATTTTTGGAGAAGGGGAAGCAAGGTGGAACAATTAATGATTTCTACGTAACTCATTGCGGAGACGACCTTGAGTTTATTATGACTCACGGAAAAGGAGGGAATAATTCTAAAGTACATAAACTGGCTTGGGATGCCTTTATAGAGGTTACAGAGAAAGTATCGAAGCCATTGAAGCTTTATGCGCCTGGTCAAGACCTGCTATCTGACTCATTCTCTGGAAATGTTAAAGGGATGGGGCCCGGGGTCGCTGAAATAGAATTCGAAGAAAGAAAGAGTGATCCTTTGGTAATATTTATGGCAGACAAAACCTCCCCAGGAGCTTGGAATTTACCATTATTCAAAATATTCGGCGATCCATTTAATACTGCAGGCCTTATAATAGATCCGAACCTGCATAGCGGATTCATATTCGAAGTACTTGATATTAAAGCCGGAAAATCCATCGAGATAAAATGTCCTGAGGAAATGTACGATCTACTAGCTCTAATCGGAAACCCTGAT
>CAYFUV010000087.1:0-26723 GCA_964346435.1 uncultured Candidatus Bathyarchaeia archaeon
CAAAAGGATACTCCTTTTCAACAAATTCGATACTACCGTCTTTAGAGAAATTGTCAACCATTATTACCTCTAGATTAGGATAAGTTGTTTTTGCAATCGAATCGAAACATTCCTTAAGATGTTGTTTTCCATTATAATTAAGAACGATAACCGACACGAGAGGAATATTTGTTTTATCTGGAATTTGCATGGGATTAGTCAAGTGTTTACACACTCCCTTGAAAGCGCGCGCGCATATCTGGTTTTTTCTTTCGGAATCTAAAACCGATATATTCTAATAATAAAAGTAATGCAGAAAGTATAGCTTTCAGTTCGATTAAAAATCTTTTTCAATCTCCAATAAAGACCATTCTAAAACAGGTTTTTAATTCGAAATTTACGATCCTCAATAGAAACCTAATAGATAAGTGCTTCGTTGTCAAATAAAATCGATTTCTCTCAGTTAAGAAAAGTTACTTTGCAGACACCTTCATTGTTGCAGAAAATTTGTGATAAACTATGGCGTTAGGATTATAAGTAATTCTATATCCAGCTTTTCGAATTCTAATTGATAGATCGACATCTTAGCGCCCGCGGGCTAAAACTATCCTAAGGGCTAAGGCAAATTTTTCTATTAAGTCTCTCCTTCTGGTACCCAAAGGAAACCATTTATCATTAAATTTCCTATAGCGCATAACAAGCCTCCATGCCAAGCTATCTTCTACTTCTTTTATTCCAGTTCTAGCATTCTCTAATTGCCCAGCCAGACTAACTCTCTCGGTCTCTAAAGCACTTATTTTAGCATCCCTCTCTGACGTCTTTGTTTTTTCCTTCTCTAATTGCCTCAGACTTTCTATTCGTTTCTTCTCAAAAAATTCTTTATATGGAAATAAATCACGATAGGTCCAATCAGGAAATTTTTTTGTAACTACGTCACCGGCCCAAATAAATACCTTACGATAATCTCCTAATGTGGCTTCAGGATACACTAGCCGAAGATCTTCTCTAGTATCGTATATGCCTATAAGAGTTAGGATTGGTTTGGCAAGATCAGGCAATTTTTGTTTATCTTTGATCACTTCATAAGCATGAATATATGTCCACCCTTTTGAATTTGAGTCATTTGCTGTTATTGAGGGCCTGTATCTTCTTGTAGTTTTAAAAAGGATTTCTGGCACCCATACGCCTTGGTCCCCATTTTTCAGCATTGTAAGCCAAAGATCCCAATCCTGCAGTCTCTTTATCTTCGGATCAAAACCTGGAAATTTACTACGCCTGATCAAGGAAATCCCACTAATATAGTTCCGTTTTTTCAATTTCTCAGGATTGAATTGCTCCATTCCAAATGTCCCATTGTCAATTTTATGACCGCAATAAGCGTAAGCTTTTTCAGGATTTGTTCTCAAGGCCTGAATTGTTTTCTCTAAAAAGCTGGGATCAAGCTCTATGTCGTCATCGCAGAATAAAAGGAATTCACCATTTGAGTGTTGAAATCCTTTGTTTCTCGCTGCATTTGCCCCAGAGTGATCCTGCCGTATTATTCTTACGGGGTAATTTTTTATTATAGGTTGTAAGTTGAAATCAGAACCATCGTCAACTATTATAACTTCAAAATCTTTATAGGATTGGATAAATATCGTTTTTAAAGTATTTTTAAGGGGTTCGGGCCTATTGTAAGTCGGTATGATTATACTAACTAAACCTTTTCTTACCAAGATGCGATGACCCATTCCTTAGGTATATGCCAGAGCGAACTATATCTATTCGTATTGTTAATTATTCAAAAAGGATTAAAAAATTTGTGAAAAGATTGAAACTAATGTTAAACTATGGGCCTTTCCATAGGATTTGGCCCTCTGTTGATCCACAAGGTAACTTGTATGTTTCTGTGAGCGCCCTCCGTTCCTTTATAAAACCAATTTGTAAACTTTTCAAATCGGAAGACTTTGGAAATTCTTGGATAGAGTTGGCAGACTTCTACTCAATGGACCCTAGAAACACTACAACCGGTCAGGTATTTATTTCACAGGAAGGTATCGTCCTAGTTCCTGTATGGGACTCAAATTTTTACCAATTCGGTAAGACTTGGCTTGCGATCTATCGAAGTAAAGATGAAGGGGTAAGCTTCGAGAAAGTGTACTCAAATCCAACGGCGACTTATGGAAAACATTTCTTCCAAAATAACTTCAAAAACGAAATTTATCTTTGCGCAGGTTCGGGAGGAGGTGGAACCGGGGGAAGTGTACGGTATGTGCCCGCTAATGGATTATTATTGAAATCCCAAGACTTTGGAAATAGTTGGGAAGTTGCTTTCAAAGTAGAAAAGCCAACGGCCCTTTACGACGGAGTTGCCTTTGCTAATATTATATTGATTTCCGCTAGGGAAGCCAAATCTGTCTTCAGGAGCGATGACAAAGGCGAAACTTGGAGTGAAAAACGATTTGATGCGGCTGCTAGGAATATTAAAAAAATCGATAAGAAAATACTCGTTACCAGTGACAGCGCGGTATTCGTCAGTCACGATGAGGGACTTTCTTGGACTAAAATAAGCTGCCCTATAAGGAATATGGTTCTCAGATACCCGACACAATTTCGAGATAGAATTATAATGACCGGCGTTGGTTGGCGCTCTTTAGTCTTGGCGACTAACCTCGAACAGAATGAATGGAGGATAGCATTTGATGCCACGAAAGTCGCATGTACAAACTTCATGACTAGGTTGGCCTTGGCTGGGGAATACTTATTCCTTGGTGATGAGATAGAAATTGGGGCACTTCTTAGAGTGCCCATAAACTCACTTAAGTACAGGCGACCGTTTCTATACTCTATTTCAAGCCTCCTAAGAGGGAAAGAAATGAACAAAACCTTCGATAGTGTTTAGGAACAAAGCAATGAAATAAGGTCATTGAGAACTCTAGTCGATATGGATTTGGTTTGCAATTAACCATTTTGTTAACAACTGGAAAATTACTTTTTAGCCTTCCTAGAATATAGCTGGCGCGCTGCATTGGTCAACCCTTCTTTTATGCTTGAGATAAACGAAATGTATAATTGCTTCTCTTGTTCCCACGCCATCTTGCGTTCTTCTTTTAGTAGATTCGATGACATCACGAAATTGTTGCGATAGAAGACGGGTTTAAAGTCATAGTTTCTTATATCCTTTACCCTTAGCCAATCCAGAATCTGCTGGACAATACATAAATGATCGTGATTCTTCTCGACATAATTCCGACCTGCAAATGACAATTTACGGCGCAGGTCATGATCATGAATTACTTCGCGTAATCTATCAGCGAGGGAATACGTTGTTACATTGAGGATAGGAAAATCCGAAGGAATGTGCTCGTAATCACTCAAGTATCTTGAGAGCACTACGTTGCCGGTTGCAAGTGCCTCCAGCGCAAAAGTTCCAACATTTCCAATGAGCAACTGGTCAATAGCAATATCGGATTTCTTCAACAATTGACGCACTTCAGCATTATTTAAATTCTCAATCAATCGAAACTCAAATGACAACCCATCTTGTTTAAGTTGTTGTATTGCGTTAAGTACGTACTCTGTACCCTTTGTTCCTCGACTACTTGGGGCATGTAAAATGAGAGGTCTTTTTCTTCTAGGCATATGAAATTCATATTGGGATAAATCTAAAGGAATGTTTTGAGACATATAAGGGCGTGATTGAAGTTGACCCATATTGGGTCTAGATAGAATTAAGTCGGCATATTTTTCGGCAGCTCTAACAGTAGTCATCTTCATCAGAAAGAGATCATCTGGGCGATCATAAAAAAAATCAATATATGGCCTAAACCATTGCGGTACTTTTGGAATAGGTTGCGAATATGCCAGCCCTTTTAAATGCATTAGGAGGGCTTTAACTTCTTCTTCACGACCAAGTAAGCGCATTTCTTGTTCAAATGCATACCAGTATCGTATGTCAGTACCACAAAATACTGAGACAATTTTCTTGCGAAATAACCTCAATATCGGATAGTCCCAATATTTGGGTAAAAATGATGTGCCCCAAATGAATATGAATATGTCACAAGTTAATAGCGCATGTATGAATTGTATGAGTGCAAATACTTGTCGTCTGATCAAATAGAGCGCTTTCTTTAAAAAACCAAAGTTGGGATTATTAAGCACTTGCGATGGAGAACCGAAGCATTCATCAATTACGACATCATATTTCTCATTTGGAAAAAAAGGGTTCCTGCGCCATATGACCGTGTAAGTTTTGTATCCAAGAGTTTGAAATCCTCTAGAATATGTAGAAACGATGTTTGCAATCTCCTTAAGACCGATAAAGATACGCATCTTAAAATTTCTCAATCCCAATAAGCACAAGATTTAATTCTTATACCGTATAGTTTATGAAAAAATCATCAAGCAAACTCTTATTTAATCAACTAAAATTACTTAAAAACAGATTAGTCTCCTAAATGGCATATTTTTAAGTTTTCTACAGACAACAATCAAAAATAATGAACGCTAGCAATAAAAAAGTAAATAGGATTTTAAGATAAATCTCTAAATTAGAATATTTTAAACTTGCTTGAATGCCACACTAATTAAGATAAAGGAAGATGGACTGGATGAGAGTTCTAGTAACTGGAGGAGCCGGATTTATCGGCTCCCATACGGTTGATTTGCTGAACTATAGTGGATACAAGGTTACAGTCCTCGACAATCTTGAGCCCCAAGTCCATCAAAATAAAAAACCTAACTATCTAAATTCAGATGTTGAATACATTTGGGGAGATATAACCAAAAAAGAGTACTGGTTGAAAGCATTAAAGAATGTGGGCGCAATAATTCATTTGGCTGCCATGGTTGGCGTCGGCCAGAGCATGTATCAGCAAGTTAGATATTTAATGGCCAATACGATTGGCACAGCCAATTTATATGAAATACTAATCGAAAAGCCAGAAATTAGAAAAGATATAAGAAAAATTATTGTGGCAAGTTCTAAATCAATCTACGGTGAGGGAGCTTACGAGTGTAAAGAGCATGGATTAGTTTATCCCACTATAAGATCACGAGAACAGTTAGAGAAAAGAGATTGGGAGGTTCATTGCCCTGATTGTAGAAGCCTTCTTAAACCTATTGGAATAACGGAAGATAAGCCCGTTCAAAATTTTTCTACATACGCTTTATCGAAATATGACACAGAAAGAATCGCTCTCAATTCAGGTTTTGCTTTAAAAATTCCTTCAATTGCTTTTAGGTATTTTAATGTTTACGGACCTAGACAGAGTCTGAACAATCCTTATACTGGCGTTATCGCGATCTTTTCTTCAAGGATAAAAAATAACAATCCGCCAATTATTTTTGAAGATGGCCATCAAATGAGAGACTTCATTTATGTTGATGATGTTGCGAGAGTAAACTTATCGGGATTGGAAAAGGATGTTGAAGGCATATTCAACGTTGGAACAGGAAAACCTGCAAGTATTCTAGAAATTGCGAAAACACTTTCAGATATTTTTGGCTCAAATATACAACCGAAGGTCACAAAAGAATTTAGAGTTGGCGATAACAGGCACGATTTTGCAGATATCTCAAAAGTCATGGGTGAACTCGGATTTAAGCCAAGAAGGAATTTGAAAGAAGGCATCGAAAAACTGGTCGAATGGGGCGAAAGTCAAGAAGCGGTAGATAGGTTTATCGAATCAGAAGAGGAAAGAAAGAGATATTTTGTTGAATAAACGAACATGCTTTAAAAATTTTAATCAATTACGGCAAAATATATAAGCTATAGGCATCAAGCAAGTGAAGTGTCGATTAATGATCAAGAAAGCAATTATTCCTGTAGCAGGACTTGGGACTAGGCTTACGCCCGCCACGAAAGAGCAGCCAAAGGAAATGCTTCCAGTTTTTGCCAAAGGGGTAAATGGTAAGATATGCATAAAACCTCTAGTACAAATAATCTTTGAACAATTAATTGAATTTGGATTTAAAGAATTTTGTTTTATTATAGGTCGGGGAAAGAGAGCTATCGAAGATCACTTTACTCAAGATTATGATTATGTCAGCATGTTGAAAGGGAAGAATAAAGATACTTCAGCTTTAGACTTGGAAGGCTTTTACAGCAAGTTAGGAAAATCTAGGATAGTATGGGTGAATCAGCCGGAACCCAAGGGCTTCGGTAATGCCGTGCTAATGGCAAGACCTCTTGTTGGCACCGAGGAATTTTTGGTACATGCAGGCGATACTTACATAATATCTAAGGGTGACGCCCATTTGCAGGAATTAATGGGCAAGCATGAAAAGTTGGATGCAGATGCAATGCTTTTGCTTCAAGAAGTCCAGGATTCAAAACAATATGGAATCGCGGAGGTGGAAAATGAAAGTGAAAACTCATTCAAGGTAATAGGAGTCGAAGAAAAGCCTGAAAAGCCAAAGTCCAATTTGGCCATTATGCCCTTATATGTATTCAATTCAGAAATATTCAAGGCTTTGGAAAAAATCGGGCCTGGAAAAGGTGGTGAAATACAGTTAACTGATGCGATTCAAAAGTTGATAGAAGGGGAGTCGAAAGTGTATGCGATTAAGCTCGGACAAGAAGAGATTAGGCTCGATATAGGGGATCCTGAAATGTATTGGGATGCCCTGAAAATTTCCTACGATTATGCCGTAAAAAAGGCCTAATTTGTTTTAAAAAAAGATCGATATAGCGAATATTTTAGCGCGATAGTAAGCGTCTCATGTTTTTTTTACATAAGATATTATGTTTTCACGTAAGTCACAAAATAACATTTAAATAATCATTCAGTAAAAAAAGTAATTCTAAGTTTTTAAAAAAGCTCTGAGACTCGAAAATTCTCAGGAATGCTTTAAGAAGTTGCAGATTTATGTATATCTTTGAAGGTAGCAGATGAGCGAAAAGGTAATCGTGTGCATAAGAATGTTGGATGAGACTATTCTTGAGGACTTGGAGCGTGCAGGTAAAGTTTCTAATATTAGCAGTCTGAAGAACAAAAACATTCTTATAACGGGAGGTGCAGGTTTCATTGGAAGCTGGCTTTCTGACGTACTAGTCAAACTTGGTGTGAATTTGACATGCGTTGACGATCTTTCTTCTGGGACTTTTAACAACGTATCTCATCTTAAAGAATTGCCTAATTATGAATTTCTACAGGCCGATGTGAGTAAATTAGAAGAAATCGCGAGTGACAATGAGTTCAAATATGTTCTTCATTTGGCAAGCAGAGCATCTCCTGATGATTATCAAGAAAATCCAATAGATACTCTGAAGACAAACTCAATTGGAACGTCAAAGGCGTTGGAGATTGCGGTAAAGCAAGATGCAAAATTTCTTTTCACATCTACCTCAGAAATCTATGGAGATGCAAAAGTAATTCCTACGCCCGAGAGTTATTGGGGCAACGTTAATCCAATCGGTCCTCGTTCGCCTTATGACGAAGGTAAGAGGTTCAGTGAAGCATTATGCAAGGCTTACGAGAAAAAACAAGGACTTGATGTCCGAATTGTCCGAATTTTTAATACATATGGACCTCGGCTTAGGCCTGAGGGAATTTATGGCAGGGTTGTTTCTAGATTTATGACTCAGGCTATCGAAGGGAAGGATATAACAGTTTATGGAGATGGTTCTCAGACTAGATCCTTTTGTTATGTGACTGATACGATAATAGCAATTTTAAGTGCTATGACAAACGACAATGCTTATGGCGAAATTTTCAACATTGGGAATTCCGTTGAGATCAGCATTCTAGAGTTGGCGAAGAAGATAAAGGCCCTAGCTAAAAGCGATTCAAAAATAACATTTCATCCTCTGCCACAGGATGACCCGCGTAGAAGATGCCCTGATATATTTAAAGTAAAAAAATTTTTGAATTGGCAACCTGAAGTTCCGCTCTATGAAGGATTAAGAAGAACAATATCTTGGTTCCAAAAAAATTACAATAATAATAAAACTTCTTTTTCTCTAAAACAAGATAGTGATTGAGAAGAAATTGTATAAAGTAGTAGTTCTGGGCTTAGGCTACGTAGGTTTGACTATGGCAACATGCCTCGCAGAGCGAGGTATAGAAGTAACGGGTATTGATTCGGATAGTAATAAGATTGCAACAATAGCTGATAGCAAATCTCCAATTCACGAGCCAGGATTAGAAAAGTCAATCATTAAGACAACAAAGGCTAATACTTTGAAGGTAACGAGCGACATTGAGAAACCCCTGGAGAATTCAGACATCATCTTTGTCACGGTTGGAACACCGAATAACCCAGATGGCTCTATAAATTTAAGTCAAATAAGCTCTACATCCGAATCGATAGGCAGAGCCATTAGAGATATAGAAGAATACCGTCTAATCGTAGTGCGTTCTACAGTAGTCCCGGGAACCTCTGAGCAAGTAATTAAACCAATCTTAGAATCGAATTCCGGCAAGTCTTGTGGAAAAGGTTTTGGATTATGCTCAAATCCCGAATTCCTACGTGAAGGCTCCGCGGTGGAAGATATGTTAAGGCCAGATAGAATAATAATAGGCGAGTATGACGAGAAATCAGGAAGCGTATTAGAAGATTTCTATCGTCATTCATATAAGACTGGTATGCCTGAGCTAATGAGAACAAGCTTAGCGAATGCCGAATTAATTAAGTATGCAAATAATGCTTTCTTGGCTACAAAAATTAGCTTTATAAATTCTATAGCTAACTTGTGCGAAAAACTGCCCAAAGGAGATGTTGAGGCTATTGCAAAAGGAATAGGCCTTGATCCAAGAATTAGTTCTTTGTTCCTGAATGCAGGACTTGGCTTCGGTGGAAGTTGCTTCCCTAAGGACTTGAAAGCTATACTTTCTTTTGCCAAGGATTCTGGCGTGAATTTACCAATTATTGATGCGGCTCTACAAGTGAATGAATCTCAGCCTATTTTGGCTGTTGAAAGAGCAAAGGAAGCGCTTGGTACCCTAAAAGGAAAGCGTATAGCTATCCTCGGATTGGCATTCAAACCAGGGACTGATGACATGCGCGAGGCGGTATCGATAAAAGTAATCAACAGGCTTTTAGAAGAAGGAGCTAAAGTCCACGCATACGACCCAGTAGCCATTAAGAATGCAAAGGTAATTTTCGGTAAAAAAATTTTTTTCGCAAAATCGGCTATGGAATGTATTGAGGGCGCAGACTGTTGCATAATCGTAACTGAATGGGAAGAATTCAAAAAAATGCGTCCTGAAGACTTCGAAGGAAGGATGTATAGGTCGATATTGATAGACGGGAGGCGCATATTTAACATTAATGAATTCGCAAAAAAACTAGAGTACTTTGCGGTTGGCATCAGAAAAACATAAGTGCACTAGCTTAATCGAGGGCGTCTACGATTTAGCGCTTCGCTTTCCTATCTTCCGCAATTTCTTTTCTAAGCTGTTTGATTTTTCTACAGTTTGGATTTATAGCATGCGGGCCTCACACCGAACTAACAGTTTTTGTACAAAAAATTCGACAAACTTTAATTTCGTAACAGATAAGATATTATTTAATCGAGTGATATTGAATGGCTTTCTCTTTCGAAAAAGTGAGTTCTGATATTTTCAACTCCGCTTCCTCCCGAATAAGACTGCAAGTTCTGAGATTGCTGGATACAAAAGGCGCAATGCCCTATACTGAGATTATGTTCTCCTTGGAGCTAGATCCAGTTAGGGATGCTGGTAAGTTTGTTTATCATTTGAAAAACCTAATGGAGCCAGATCTAATAACGCTGGATAAAGAGAAGAAAAGGTACTCAATAACAGAGTTGGGCAGATTAGTCGTGAAGTACGCTAGAGAACTCGGCGAGTATGTTGCAGTTAAAGAGGGCAACCTGTTTGTCAGGACATCTAGATTTTCGATAGAGGAATTCGACAAAGAGAAGATAGTCAATTCGCTAATAAATGAGGCGAAAGTCCCTTATGACCAAGCTCAAGAGATAGCAACCGAGGCTGAGGATCGCTTAATTCAGTTAAATACGGCTTACTTGACTGCGCCCTTAATTCGAGAATTTATCAATGCAATTCTAATCGAAAAAGGGTTGGAAGAATATAGGCATAAGCTAACTAGGCTCGGTATGCCCGTCTATGATGTTTCCCAACTATTCAAGAGAACAGGCGAAAAATTACTGAATGTAGAAAATATATTCTATGAGTCAGGCTCCTCGGTTCTAGAGGAATACGCTCTTCTTGCATCACTTCCAAGAGACATTGCTGACGCTCATCTATCGGGTTCTATTCACATTTCAGGTCTCAGTTTTTGGTCACTGAAACCAAGAGAAATCCAGCATGATGTTAGATTTTTCTTCAAGGATGGATTTCTCGGTCCTAAGGATCCCAAAACATTTGAAGCTGCACTAGAATCCATAAAAACCGCCTATCATATCGCTAAAACAGAAGTCTCTGGAGAACAAGGTATCGATATGTTTAACATATTTCTTGCGCCTTTTGTGAGAGGGAATGACATAGAGAGAATTAGAGACGCTTTATTCATATTTTGCTCGGGCCTGAACCAAGATCAGCTTTTAAGCTTAGGCCAACAAGGTATGTCCTTAAGCCTCGAATTTGGTACCCCCTCATTCCTTAAAAAGACTAAGGCAATTGGCCCTGGTGGAAAGGTTGTAGGATTCTATGGTGATTATGAAGATGAGGCGACACTTCTTCTAGATATACTTTTTGAGATTTTTGCCGAAACATCATCAACTAAACCATTCTTCAATCCCCGTTTAATTTTAAAATTAAGAGATGATGTTATAAAGGAAAAGAAATTTGAGAAACAATTGTTGAAAGCTCATGATTTAGCCTCAAAAAGTCGATTGCCTTATTTTGCGTATCTAGGAGATGAAGAAAAGACCAACTACGCCGCTTCAGGATTGAGATTAAGCGACGATTGGACTAATGATTGGGATTCCGATTGCGTTCGCACTGGAAACATGGCTGCAATCTCTATTAACTTGCCCAGAATCATATACGAGTCAAATGGAAAAGAAGAAGAGATCTTCAATTCGCTAGAAACCATTATGTCAGTTTGTAAGAAAGCATTTTTGGAAAAAAGAAAGATTATGAAAAAAAGGGTCAAACAAAACCTCCTGCCATTTCTCTTTGGCTCAAAGCCATCCGCTCAATATTTCCTACAAAATCGTGCAACATATGTTTTCAGTTTTGTGGGTCTGAACGAAGCTGTTGCGGCGCATACTGGTTCGAATATATATAAAGAGGATGGTTTGAAATTTGGCTTAGATCTAGTACAGAAAATGGCAGAGATTATTAAAAAATATTCTGAAGAATCGGTTCAGAGATTTGTTATGGCTCAAAATCCTGAAGATGGCGCCTCAACCAGGCTTGCTGAGTTGGACGTAGAAAAATATGGTGTTGCCAATACAAAAATATCTGGAAGCAGAGGATACCCATATTATACCGATGTGCCAATAGTTCCTTTGACGATTAGAACGCCTTTAAATAGGAGATTCGAAATTGAAGGTAATTTTCAAGGCATGTTAACTGGCGGGCATCTTGGATTATTCTGTTTGAAATATAAAAAACATAGTGCCAGATCTCTTTACAGACTTACAAAGAGAATTATGGGCAATGGAGTTAAATTTTTCACATATGCAGCCAGTTACACGTATTGTAAGAGATGTAACAGATCTTTTGAAAAAAACTTATTAAAATGTCCTAATTGCAAATCAAATCTGTTGGAATATTTTGGCCGGTCCTCTTCTATCCTGAAACCCCTAAGTTTATGGTGCAAAGCAAAAAGAAAGGCTATGGACAAATGGATTCATTTTTCTCCTTAAGTACTTGATTTTTCATACCTGTGCCTATTCTATTCCACCAAGAATTAAGGATATTAAAGCCATTCGAATCAGCAATCCAAAATATGTTTGCTTGAAATATCTGGCATGGTAAGTATCATCCACATCGAAGGAGATCTCGTCCACTCTTGGAAGAGGATGCATTACTATAGCCTTCCTCTTCGCCTGCTTTAAATCATCTCGATTGAGTCTATATGAACCTTTCATCAATTCATATTCCGCTAAATCTGGAAATCTCTCTTTCTGGATTCTTGTCATATAGACCACATCAGTTTCAGGTAGCACTTTTTCTAAATTCTTTTTCTCTATGACCTCAATTTCGCCATCAATCTCTTCAAGGACTTCTTTTCTCATTTTCAATAAATCTGGAGAGATCAGGTATAATTTGACATTATAATGCGATAAAGCATAAGCAAGAGAGTGAACAGTTCTCCCATATCTTAAATCTCCAACAAGCGCAACAGTCAACCCATCAATTTTCTTGAACTCTTGCCTTATCGTGTATAAATCTAATAGGGCTTGAGTTGGATGTTCCTCTGATCCTGAACCTGCATTAACAACAGGGATATTTGCAAAATCGCTTGCAAGCCTAGAGGCACCTTCTAAGGGGTGCCTTAGAACGATTATGTCCGAATAATTTTCTATAACTCTTATAGTATCGGCAAGGTTCTCGCCTTTTTCTATCGATGTAAGCTTCGGCTCAGCAAAACCCAAATAATTGCCCCCCAACCTAAGCATGGCTGATTCAAAGCTAATCTTTGTTCTAGTGCTGGGTTCAAAGAACAAAGTAGCCATTATCTTGCCTTTCAGGACATCCGAACCTTCCTTGGCCATAGGTTCCATTAGGTCTGCAATTGAAAGTATATGGTCGATTTCTGATTTTGAAAGATCTTTTATGGAAACAAGGTCTCTCCCTTCAAATGTCATCTATTTCACTACCTCCCTCATACAGTAGTATTTGCGATGAATGATAGATTTAGGTATAAATAGATTTAAGAATTAAAGAATCTTTTAAAGAGTGTTAATCGAAAAGCCTCAAATGATGTATTCGATTGTGAGAATATTTGTCAAGAAAAGCAGAGCTTTACGTTAAAAAAATTAAAAATGGAACGGTAATTGATCATATCAGTGCAGGTTACGCTCTTGATGTTCTTAAGATTCTAAAAATAACTGGAAAAGAGAACCACATAGTATCTGTCGTAATGAATGTTCCGAGTAAAGAAGTGGGACGCAAAGATATAGTAAAAATTGAGAATTGGGAACTCAGGCCAAGAGATGTAGATAAAATAGCTTTGATAGCCCCTCGTGCGACAATAAATATCATTCGGGATTATGATGTGGCAGATAAGAAAAAGGTGAACCTGCCTAGGATTATCAAAGGAATTGTAAAGTGTAATAATCCCACTTGCGTGTCCAATTCTAGAGAACCAATAGAATCCATGTTTCACGTTGGAGATTTCGAATCTTTAAGCATCTGCTGCCATTACTGTGGTAGAATTATGGAAAAAGATGATGTTCTAGGTCAGTTTTAATGGAGAATAATATACTCGCTATATGCTGAAGCTTACGATTTATCATAAAGATAATTATGATTCATTCGTTGTAGCTTGACTATCGCTTAGCGATAGTTTAAAAAAATGTATTGAGGATTAGAAAATCGATAAATTTAACAGCAAAAGAATAAGAAAAGATGTGCCTAGGAGAATTAAAATGCCTCTTCAAGAAAAATTGCGTGCCCAAAAAGATGAATGGCATGAAATCAATGCTGGTAAGGCAATGAGAATTCTAGGTACGGATATTAATGGCTTAAGCATAAACGAGGCAAAAAAGAGGCTCGAAGAATATGGGCCCAATGAATTAAGAAAAGAGAAGAGACATTCTCCAATTCTAATTTTCTTTGGCCAATTCAAAGAATTTCTAATAATTTTACTTATTGTTGCTTCAATTATTTCGGCTTTAGTAGGCGAAATCTTGGACGCGACAGTCATAATAGCTATCGTTTTCGCATCAGCCATACTTGGCTTTTTTCAAGAGTTCAAAGCGGAAAAATCCCTTGAAGCCCTTAAAGGTATGGCCAGCCCTAAAGCCAATGTAATTCGCGATGGAGAGGAAATAGAATTATTTGCCAAAGAAATAGTCCCTGGAGATTTAGTTACACTTAGGGCTGGTGATAAAGTTCCTACTGACGGTAGGCTTATCGAATCGATGAACCTTCAGATAGATGAAGCATCATTAACTGGAGAATCTGTCCCTGTCGGAAAGGAATCGACGATCGTTTTGGATAGGAGTGTTCCGGTGAGTGATAGGCAAAATATGGTCTTTACAGCAACAACTGTAACTTCTGGTAGAGGTAAAGCTGTTGTAACAACGACTGGAATGAATACTGAATTTGGAAAAATAGCATCTATGATGCAGGCAGCTGAAGAACCCCCAACGCCTCTTGAACTGAGGCTTAGGCATGTTGGAAAATGGCTCGGGGCAATAAGCCTGATCGTTGTTTCTATAGTTACGGCAATGGGGATAATGCGGGGCAATCCTCTTCTTGAAATGTTTTTATGGGGAGTGGCTTTGGCTGTTGCCGCAGTTCCCGAAGCATTGCCTGCCGTTGTAACCGGCTCTTTAGCAATCGGAGTTCAAAGAATGGTGAGAAAAAACGCTATTATCAGAAAATTACCGGCCGTGGAGACTTTAGGCAGTACCACTGTGATCTGTACAGATAAAACTGGAACTTTAACCAAAAATGAGATGACGGTACGTAATATTTACGTAAATGATAAGGAAATTAAAGTCACGGGAGTAGGATTTGATCCTGAGGGTAAATTCCTTAAAGATAAAGAGCTCAGCGATCCAGAAAAGTTTGAAGAGCTAAATCTGCTTTTAAAAATTGGTGCATTATGTAATGATGCGTCATTTAAATTTGGCGTTCGTTCCTATTCAATCGGTGATCCAACAGAGATTGCATTACTTGTTGCTGCAGCTAAAGCAAAAATATACAAAGCGAAGTTCGAGAAAGAACATCCTAGAATAAACGAAATCTCCTTTTCTTCTGAAAGGAAGAGAATGACTACAGTTCACAAATTTGAAAAAAATAATATATTATATATGAAAGGAGCGCCGGAGGTGGTCCTCAGTCTTTGCGATAAGATCTTTAAAGATGGAAAGCAAGTCAAGCTGAGCACAAAGGATAGGGATAAAATAATCGGCATTAATGAGAGAATGGCAAGTGAAGGGCTTAGAGTATTGGGGATGGCCTTTAGAGAAATAGGAAAATCTACGAATACTAATGATCTAGAGAAATTAGAGAAAGATCTTGTCTTTGTGGGTCTTCAAGGGATGATAGACGCTCCTAGGAAAGAAGCAGCTAGTGCTATTAAAGTTTGCCATGAAGCTGGAATAAAAGTGATCATGATAACTGGCGATCACAAATTAACTGCCGAAGCCGTCGCCAAGGAATTAGGCTTAACTAGTTCTGAAAGTTCATTAACAGGTCCTGACCTCGAAAAGATGGACGACGAAGAACTGGAGAGAATTGTCGAGGAAGTCGTAGTGTATGCTCGGACCTCCCCAGAACATAAAACGAGAATAGTGAAGGCTTTAAAGAAGAAGGGACATGTGGTTGCTGTTACTGGCGATGGGGTGAATGATGCGCCAGCTTTGAAAAATTCAGACATCGGCGTTGCTATGGGGATAACAGGGACCGAGGTGACAAAAGAAGCCTCCGACATGGTATTGGCTGATGACAATTTCGCGTCTATAGTAGCTGCAGTAGAGGAGGGCCGGGGAATCTACAATAACATCAAGAAGTACTTATCCTTCCTACTTTCTTGCAATATAGGAGAAATCATTGTTATGTTTATTGCTGGGATAATGGGTTTACCTCTACCTTTGATTACAATTCATCTGCTTTGGGTCAACTTGGTTACGGATGGTCTTCCAGCGATCGCTCTCGGAGTAGACCCATCAGAACCTGAATTGATGAAGAGGCCGCCAGTAGACCCAAAAGAAAGCGTATTCACCAAAAGGGTTAAAACTTTCATAATGGGGATAGCTATTATCATAGGGGTAATTATACTTCCTATTTTCATATGGGGTCTAAATAGAGCAGATTTGGTTTATGCCCAGACTATGGCTCTTACGACTTTAGTTATGATTGAAATGTTCAATGCATTCAATTTCCGTTCATTAAGGCAGTCGATTTTCAAGATAGGTCCATTTACGAACAAGTGGCTAGTTATAGCTGTTGCATCATCAATTTTATTGCAATTAGCGATTCTATACATTCCTGGCGCGACGAGGGTATTCAGCACTCATGCTCTTACAATGATCGATTGGGCCATAATAGTAATTATTTCCGCTATGCCATTGATTATAGTAGAGATTGCAAAGAACTTAGATCTGAAAAAATCTAATGATACACTTCTTCGATGATGAATCAAATCTATAGTATTTTTATTTTTTGTAAATTGGGCAAGAAGATGGTGGGGTTGGCCGGATTTGAACCGGCGACCACGTGGGTTCTCGAAAGCATTTCACTCTTCCCAAGCCACGTAGCATATCCCGCATAAAATTGCGTATAAACCAGATTTGCCTAGTAGCGATAGCTAACAAGTCCAAAACTCGTTAATTATGCTCTCTATCTAGCCCACAACCCCTATTGTAAGTCAAAGAAAAAGTGAAATCCAATTTTAATTTTTCGTTTTAATTTAAATACTTGGCTTGATTAGAAAATTAGCTAATTTCATAATAAATTACTATGGAATGATTTTTTAGATAGGAGGAAGACTTAAGTAGGCTGAAGAAGTAGTTTGGCATTAGACTTTGGTAGGTGCATAAGAAATGTCACAAGATTGGGTAATGATCAAGACAAGACAATTGGACAAGATAAAATCTTTGAGTCCGAAAGATAGGTTGGATATGGTCGAGGCAATAGCCTTAATGGATCAATACATTCTTAGTAGTTGCCAGGGATGGGCACAATGGATATATAACCCTATTGTAATCAATCGTTTCAAAGAAGAAGAACTAAAGGAATTTTACAAAAAATTCAAGGAATTTACTATGAAATTTCTTGAATTCGATTTAAATGCTACGAAGAAACTTAAGCCTCTACAGAAGGATGAGGATAAAAAGCCTGGAACAACTCCCTACGCATAGAAGCGCACTCGCTGTGAGCTAAAAGAACACTCTAAAGGTAAGTAAAAAATTTATTAACCATATAATGGCGAGCTTTCTGATATACATTTCTTGTGAGTTTTCAAAACTTTTTCTATTTCAACCCTCAGTTCATTTTCAGGCTTGAATCCAACTATTTCATAGACAGGTCTTCCACCACAAAAGAACTTTATTGTGGGGACTCCCATTACTCCATACCCTTGGGCTATATCCTGACTTTCTGTTGCGTTGACCATTGCAAAAATCAACTTATTACCGTATTCGGATGAGAGTTTACGAAATATTGGAGAAAGCCTCGCACAAAATGGACATGTGGGTGAATAGAATTCAACGGCCGCTGGAAGTTCAGATTTCAAAACTTTGCTTCTCCATTCATCCATTGTTCTTACTATAAGCTCATTTTCCAAATAATTCACCAAAAAGGGTTGTTCCCTTATTAGTTAATCAAAAAAATCTGTTTAATTTGAGAATATTTAAAAATTCTCAATGAAGTTTAGATTCGCATGAGTTCGTTACTCTTTTGCAACCATGACTTCAGTAGCCTTAATTACTGCTTCGACCTCTTCTCCAGGTTTTATTCCTAAATCCTCAACTGCTTCTTTAGTGATAACCGCAGTAATAGTTACTGGTGTATTGATCTTAATTTTGACTTTTGATGTAATAGGGCCTTTATCTACATTTTCCACAATCCCTTTTAATCGATTCCTTGCACTTATCTTCAAACCTATCATCTCCCAATACTCTTCATCTTTTAGGACTCTATCTACATATTTTTCAATTCGATCATAATCTTTTATAAGTTCCATTGCAGTCTCTGTTAGTTCTGCTCCACCCCCTCCACTACTTCCTCCTCGTCGAGTCTCCAATAAGGGTGATCCAAATGCTTTCTCCATGTCTGCTAGTTGATCCCAAGCATACTTGTAAGATACTCCTATCTGCTTGGCTGCCTCAGTTATTGAACCGTGCTTATTAATCGCTTTAAGTAGAGATACTCCGCCTTTGCCTAGCACATGCATGCGATTTTTCCTAAGCCAAACTTTGAAAGAGGGTTTGAGCCTTCCCTTTTTTTGCCTCAATTGCATCAAGATTTTTAGCCGTTATGTTTATATATATATTTCGGAATACGTTATATTCCATCATATATAACGAACAGAAAATTAGAGAAATCTGGTGTAAATATGAATACTAGAAATAAAATGATTGCTGTAATTGTCTTGGTTACTATTATAATTGGCGTTATAACATACGCATATACCAGTATGCCGTCAACACAAAAGCCACATCTAATAGTCTCTACGACAACAAGCCTTTACGAAACTGGGGTCTTAGACGTCCTTAAAGTAGAATTTGAAAAGAAACATTCTTCCATCAACGTATCCTTCATTTCCCAAGGAACTGGATTGGCGATTCAAACAGCAATGAGAGGCGATGCCGATATGATACTTGTTCATGACCCGGCACGTGAGCTTAAGTTTCTAGAAGATGGATATGGAGTAAACCGTAAAGTTATTGCTTACAATTTCTTTGTTATCGCAGGTCCCGACGAAGATCCAGCAAACTTGAGGGGCCTGTCTCCCACCGAAGCTTTCAAAAAAATTAAAGAATCGGGAGAGCAAAATACTGCTATCTGGGCATCCCGTGGAGATGACTCTGGGACCCATGCTAAGGAGAAACAAATATGGAAAGCTGCTGGATTTGATGTAGCAATCTTGCGAACAATGGACTGGTATATAGAAGCTGGTTCTGGAATGACCGCTACACTCAAATTGGCAGATGAGAAAGATGCCTACACACTTGTGGATCTAGGAAGCTATCTCAATAATTTTGCTGCTGGAAATATTGAATTGGAGATAATCGTTGATGCTGGAAAAGATTTTCTAAATGTATATAGCGCTGTAGCCAATAATCCAAGAAAAAGTGAGGTTGCAGGATCAAACTTTGATGCCTCTATGAAATTCATCAACTTCCTAATCTCGGACGAAGTTCAAGATATTCTTAAGGACTTTGGTAAAGAGCGAGTCGGAAAACCCTTCTTCAATCCCTGCGTCAAAATGCTAAAAAGCGGTGGCAACCAAGAGATAGTTCAATGGATTCAGGAGCTCGCATATTTCGATGGAACAGAATGCCCAAGGCAATATAGATACGAAGAAGGAAATCTATACCAAATGATTGCAGCAACACTAATACATACGCCCAAGACTCCGATAAGCCAGAAGTTCTAATTACTGAATAGGACTTTTTACACAATCAATTTTTTGTGATCTAAATGTTTGAAACGATTTTGGAAGCGATTCATCAAGCATTGGGTCTGATTTGGAGTGGCGACCCAGAAGTTTTTTCTGTTACATTGAGGTCTCTCAATATATCTGGGTTTGCTACAATTCTTTCTTGTCTTTGGGGTTTTCCAATTGCAATTGTTATTGGACTTTCGACTTTTCCTGGAAAGAAGCTAGTAAGAGGTTTCTTTAATGCGATGCTTGGAATCCCGACTGTTGCGTTAGGCTTGATATTATACCTATTATTTTCGAAAAGTGGCCCATTGGGAATCTTCCACCTTCTCTATGATCCATTAGGAATTTCAATTGGGCAGGCAATTCTAATTACTCCAATACTTGTGAGTTTCGCAAGTAATACAGTCGAATCTATCGATGTTGATTTAAGAGATCTAGCAAGAACCTTGGGCGCATCTAATACTCAGACACATTTTGCAATTATGCGCGAAGCTCTATGGGGCATAATATTGGCGATTATAGCATCATTCAACAGAGCATTCGCTGAACTTGGTATTGCAATGATGATTGGAGGAAACATAAGATATGTGACAAGAGTACTGACGACTTCCATAGCGCTGGAAACAGCAAGAGGTGAGATAGCGTTTAGCATCGCTTTGGCAATAATTCTCATGTTGATAGTTCTCTCGATATCTCTTTTTGTTAATTATCTCAGAAGAGGGTGACGTCTTGGTTTCCAATCTTCAAATACAAAAGGTCGATAAGAAATATGGTGAAATTAAGGCACTCGACTCAGTATCTCTGAATATAGATTCTGGAAAAGTGGTTGCTCTAGTAGGTGTCAATGGCTCTGGCAAAACTACTCTATTAAGAATTTTGGCAGGACTTGATAAATTGGACAGAGGCAATATATTATTCAATAACAGAAGATTAAGCATGCCAGAATTACGGAAAATTTCTACCCTAGTTTTTCAAAAAATAGTAATGTTTGATATAAAAGTCTGTGATAATGTTAAATTCGGGCTTAACGTTAGAGGCTTCGCCAAAGAGGAAACTGAAAAAAGAGTCGAAGAAGCATTAATCTCCGTAGGATTGAATGGTTTTCAAAATAGGAGAGCAAAAAAGCTTTCTGGCGGGGAACAGCAGAGAATCGCATTGGCGAGGGCATTCGTGATTGAACCAAAGATTCTGCTCTTAGATGAACCAACGGCCAATATAGATCCTTCAAATGCCATTATAATCGAAGATGCTATTAGGAAGATGAGAGAAAAAAATTCATGTATTGTAGTTTTGGCTACGCATAACCTGCATCAGGCAAGAAGATTATCTGATGAGATAGTTCATATCCACTCTGGAAGAATCTTAGAGATCGCAAGTCCTGAAGAATTCTTTAGGAATCCAATAAACAAAATTACTAAAAAGTTTGTAAATGGAGAACTTCAATTCTAACTTTCATATTTCACGATCTAAGTTTAAATGTATTCTGAAAGAGGTTCTTCCAATATTCTGACTTGACCGAACCTGAGTAGCTTTATCCCAGATACTTCTTCAACTGTCACTTTAATCTCGTATGTATCGAATCCATCTAATAGAACTGTTGGGTCATCTGCAATCTTTTGGCTCAATATATTCATTAGTTCTTGTACACTCCTTTCTGAATTATCTTCCCGTAAATCTTCATAGATTTCTGTAATTTTGAATTCTATATATCTATCGATTGCTGATGAGATGTAGCTTTCGATTATATCTTCTCCTCTTCCAAAAATATCAATTTCTGCCCATGCGGTCAGATTCGTAATTTGGTATTCTCCATCCACATGTAGAATCATAACCTCTAAATCCGAAAGCTCATAAGCATGTGCATAAAAAAATCCCTCTTCCGTCAGAACCAAGAAGTAGTTAGGAGCCACAGAAAACAAAATAGGCGTAGCAACTTCATACTGGCTAGAAGCAAAATTTACCTTGTGTGCCATTTCAATAGGCCAAGGCAGATGCCAATATATTCCACCAAATGGTGTTCTTATAGAAGGCGAGGTATCGCATATAACTGATCTTGAACTCATCGTTGGAATATTGCTTATAATCAGGACTTCACCCTCTTGACAAAATGAAAGGCCTGTTAAAACGGCGGTTAGAATAAGCAAACCCAGTCCTAATGATACTCCTTTCTTTATGTCCATCAAACTCATTGCACCGTTGTCAAAGGTAAAGTCTCGCTTAAACTCTCAAAGACTTTTTTAACATATCTCTCATCATTTCTCCAGAATCTTGGTTTTTCCAACTTTTTTTGTAGATTGTAGAATGATGCGTAAAGTCGATGATAATATTCGTCCAAACCAATAAGCTGATGAATTTTGGCCTGTCTGAATAATTCGTCAAAACCTTTTTGGAGACTAATACAGGCTGTCAATCTGGCAAAT
Source organism: uncultured Candidatus Bathyarchaeia archaeon (assembly GCA_964346435.1). Classification (GTDB taxonomy): domain Archaea; phylum Thermoproteota; class Bathyarchaeia; order 40CM-2-53-6; family RBG-13-38-9; genus JAOZGV01. The sequence goes on from CAYFUV010000087.1 coordinate 21,600, forward strand.
CGTTCGGTCGTTTGAATTTTTTTTGCATTACTTCGAGTGCCTTCTGCTATTCTTCTGCACGCTTTTTGGAAAGCTATTAAATTCTTATCCTCAATTATTCGAAACTCGTTCTCTTTAATATCCCTGATAAGTCGACCATATCTATTCAGCTCGCTACCAATAACTGAGAATTTATGAGTGCGCCCTCTAATGTAAGCGTAAGGTATTATGGCAGCCGCAGCTCCTAAAATATATGAACCTATTTGGATCTCAGTCGGGATTGGCCCTCGCCAAGGTCCAAAAATTTGAAATGGTACGCCCATTCCTAGAGAGAATAATGTAGGGTAAGTCAAATATGTCAGTGCCCCGCCGATGCCTATTCGTAAAAAGTGTTTCCATCCTCTGAGCCTTTGTGACTCCTTCATACACGCATCTGCTAGCGAATCTTCAAAAGAAAAAATCATTTTTTCTTGGCCAACCCCTCTGTCAGGAATATGGAGAACTCTCTTTATCTTCATTCCTTCATCAAATTCATTCAGTGCGTGTGATAATTCATATCGATCATAAGCTATCGTCTTTGTCTCCTTCAATGGATGTTGGATCAAATAGTAGCTGATTTCATTTCTAGCTGGCATACTTTCCTATCTCCAACCTCTTCATGATGCATCCTTCAACATAAGCTAAGTCTTCAAGCACCCTCTCGTCCATAGGGTTTGGAAAAGTCTCTGATGTAAAGGCGGTTGTTCCAAATTCATCGTGAAGCCAAGCCGTGCATACGCGTATATCGCCTTCATACAGAAGAGGGCCGTCTATGGCCCTCCCTTCATCAAAGAAGAGTAATTGCGGCGGAAAGATTGGAATAGTAGGGTTCATGAGATTCTGGTATTCAATGTTAAAAGTCTTGAATCCTTTATCTTTCACATGTTGCATCATGGCCCTTCCCAACTCGAAAGCTGGATTCTCCAAGATACGGTCTCTGGCGTACTCCAAGCCTAGTAATTGCTTTCTAAATGGTATTTTATTTAGAAAATTTGATACAATGTTATCCGGTATCACTTTGATCTTTTCAATTGTAGCACGGAGCTCCCTTGGAACGAAAAAATCCTCGATGGATAAAATACCCGCGCCTCTAGCCCAATATTCCGCGTCGCCAATAACCGTTTCATGTAGATCTATAGCGACAGTTGGTTTCAGTTGTTGTATATAATCCTGAATAGTTAATATCCTCGGTGAGCGGGCGTGGTCCCCCCAAACACCATTTACGTCTCGATATCTTACTACTCCTCTTTGGACAGGGGAGTGCTCTTCGTGCCCCATCATATCAACAAACATCTTGTTTCTAATTTCGAAACCATCGGGATCATCACATGGCATAATGACCAACTTCGAATTTTCCAAGGTTTTCTCGGTAAATTTACCATCTCTGCAAAAGCTTCTCATAATTTGTAAGGCCGCTCTAGGAGAAGCATCCTCATTTCCATGTGTACCCGCTTTTATTAAGATGACTTCATCACTTTCGTCACTTCCTATCTCAAAGGCCCACACAATCCTACCTGAATTAGTTTTGAATACTGGAACTTCGCAAAAACCAGCTTTCCTTGAGGTCTTCTTCAACAAACTTTCTAAGTTTGAGTAAGTCTTAATGCTTTGCATCTCCTTTGCGCTTATGCTATAATCGAAAAGATCATCTTTAATCTGTTGACATCTGCCTCTACGATTATACCTCTTTCTCCCTATCTTATTACGAATTTTTTTTGTCCTTTTTAATGGAAAATGTATATTGGGCTCTTGTAGGCTCCACTCTCCAAGAGGAAGACATTTAAGGTAAAATGACTTCAATTGAGGAAGACCAAGTTCATCACAAGCATAAAAGGCTCTTTTGTAGCCCTCGATTTTATTTTCGCATGAGTCAATAATGCTTTTGAGGTTTTTGAGCCTTGCATCCTCTTTTTGTATGACTTCTTCTACGTTCTTATACGAACTTTCAATCCCCTTCGAGATTCTTTCAAAGAATTTTTGGTAAATGTTCTCTAACCTTCCAACAAACCATGATCTACCGAAGATCAGTTGAAGGCCAGCTGATATCTCAGCTATTCTTCCGAATGATCCCAATATGAGCATAGGACCTAAAAAAAATCTATAGAACCAATGTTTGAGATGAACTCCAACATACCATTGGTTCAGACGGTCTATGCTTCCTTTGATAATTTTCTCGTCCTTGTAGGTTGTGTCGTGAAGTCCATCTTCAACCATTCTCTTGAGCTCTCGCGTCCCCTCCTTTGCTTTAGCAGTTATGAGCTCAACTTGGAAACCTTGATTCTTCCTCTTGTCAAGAAGATAACTTCTTCCCATGGCTTTGGTAATAACAAAAGGATCTTCGGGAGCATAAAGCCTAGTTACATCCTTTGTAAAAACGATGGGGTCCTCGGGAATATAAAATATGGATCCATTTTTTATAGGTACGTTATAAGATCTCAATCTCAAATTTTACTTTCTCCCTTTTTTCTCCATAGGCCTCATAGGTGACTGAATAATTGGCGAGACTATCTTCGGGCCTAAAAAAATGTTTCTAAGCTTTCCGAGGAATGTAGTTGGTCTATATTTTAGGTGAAAACTTTTCTCTTTCTCAATTGCCTCAACCTTGAACTTGTAAAATTCATAAGGCGCATCATATCGCTTTTTTTCGCAGAAATCTCTCATTGCCGTATAAATATCGATCTCCTTTCCATCTAGCTTTGCCCAATACTCGTTCACCTTGCTAACCAAATCAAACTTCTTTCGATCAGATCCCATTATTGCAGTCGTCTCTCTCCAATTATCAACCAACATACGAGCCCTGCTTTCTCTTCCATAATGGGTAAGGACTCTAATCCCTGCTATGGTGACTGGTCCAAAAATGAGAGATCCCCAAAAGAAGATGTCTATCGCAGCTCTATAGTATAAGGAGAGGCCGCTCATGGGGTAGATAGGTATAAAATCAGATCCCACCATTCCAGCAACTATCCCACCTTCAACCAGTGCCATCCACTTCAACCATTTGAAAGTCTCTCTTGAAAATTCAAGTTTACACAGATATCTGCCCCAATCCTCATCTAAAGACGCAGAAATATCAGCTAACTCTCCCGAGCTTAACCTTTCAGGGGAGTAAACATTGATCTTAATCTCGTTGGCTACCTTTCCGTGCTTCTTTGCGTATTTATCTACATCAATATCCGCATAGGCAGTGTAGCATCCTAATGTGGGTAGAACATAAGCGTCTATCTCAACTTTCTTCAAAATTGGTGAATCCACCATTTAAGAATTAATAATCAGATTTGACTCAAAAATGCTGATTGAAACTTTGAATTTAAACATTATGTCAATCACTATCTGCTTTAGCCAAATAAGAAATTTCCCTAGATTTCATATGGAAATACATTGGATTGTGTGAGCCTGTGCTCGTTCTAAAATAAATTTAAGCATCGATTAGATGTATAACTGAATTGTAAAATGAAATTCGATAAAGAATAAAATTGCCTACTTCCCATGCTAGCGCACGCGAAAAAAAATTCCTTATCTTTCGATGAGTTCTATCAAAACTCCCGCCGGATCTTCAATGAATGCAATAAGTGGGCCAGCTGGAGTCAGATTGAAGGGCTCATCCGTTATTGTGATACCATCTTTTTTTAAACGACTTATGGTATAGTCCATGTTATCGACATTGAATGCTAGGTGGTCCCAAACTCTATCCTCATATTCAGCTTGCTTGAACTCTTTCTGGTTCTTATAATGAGTTATCTCAAGCTTGAAATCCTCATCCTCACTTTTCAAGAAGGCGATCTCGGCATTGTTTGCCTTTATCTCCTTTCTACTCTCAAGCATCATATTGAAATATTTCTGATAGAATTCGATGCTCTTGTACATATCATTGGTCCTTATCGACACGTGAACGAATCTCATCTCTACTCTACCATCAGACTCTTGTTATGACAATAAATATGAATAATCGACTCTATAAATTCTAGCGCGCGCATTATAACTTTTGTACCCATTTCTAGAAGCATTATTATCGTGGACCGGGCGGGATTTGAACCCGCGACCTCCACCTTTTTCTATTATGTAGCATATGCGAAGGTGGCGTTAATATTGCCCATTGTTGTTGCTGCATTGGGTCACTCATACCAAACTGAACTACCGGCCCATAAAATTTAATTCCTTTTTTGGTTTGTAATCCTTTGAATCACATTTAATTTGCCTTGGAAAAATATTAATCTTTTAAAAATCTGAGGGCCGCCGCCGGGATTTGAACCCGGCCTCCAGGCTCCATTTGCCAAGACAAGAAAATTAATCTTTATCTTTCAGGCCTGTACGCTAACCAGGCTACGTTACGGCGGCCATCATACCCCTTTTAGCTTTTTTCAGTTTAGTGAAGTATCTTTATTCATTTTGCTCGAAATATTAAAACTTTAAAGAAAGCGAAAATGTTAAAATTTAATTTTCAGCTTTCTGACGCACATTTATGAATTTCTGTCTCTATATGATAAAAGCAATTGATTATGTCAAATTTTATTTTAGATCTTGATAATACGCACCATCCTTAGTGTTTGACGGCAATAAGAAAAACCAAGGTTCAAATTCAGATACTCGCTCCGGAATACCTTACCCAACCAGAGACATAAAAAATACAGTTCAAATTACGGTGCCCTATATGGTGCGCACACACACAAAACGCAACTCTACTCACGATCGAAAGGAGATAGAGGAAAGAAAAGAAAACTAAATAATGCGTCTCTTAATCACAAACGAAACGGCAACAACACAGCCCATTAGACCCATGCCCCTCAGCCAAGGCAAAAGTAATACGAGCCTATTGGGGCTATAGATAACGCCACCAACTGGATTCGACACCTCGGCTCTAATCATATGATTCCCAGACTCACTCTTATATGTTATTAACCCAGATAGAAAGCGAGCACGCTACAATTTCAAATACCGAAATAGCGCACGTGCGCTATTTAATCAGTTTATCTAATACTCATGCTTGCAAATGCGATATTATCGAAAACGTTATAGATAGATAAAATAGGATAATTTTAATGATTGAATTGTCATACAGATGGATTGAAGAGCGCTGTTGGCGATGTGGATACATACTAACTGGAACTG